>JAJYGY010000367.1 GCA_021790555.1 bacterium | reverse complement strand
GCGAGCAGGCGCGCCACCTTGGCGGGGTTGCGGTCGAAGCCGGTCACCTTCAGGTGCCGGGCGAAGCCCAGGGCCAGGGGAAGGCCCACGAAGCCGATGCCCACCACCGACAGGCGCTCCCGCCCCGCCGCCAGCCCCTCAAAAAGCTCATCCGCGGACCAGGTCGATTTCATAATGGTCCACCCTTCCGTCGGAAGGCTTCATCCACAGCACCAGGTCCGACCCGTCGGCGCAATGGCGCGGTTCGCGGGCTTCGCCGGAGGCCCCCACTTCCCTCACCGCCGCGGCCCTGTACCCGGCCGGGATGGGCACCACGGCCTGGGTTTCCGTGATGGCGGCGAGCATCACCTTCTTTTCGCTGAAGGTGGCGATGGCCGTGTTGCCCGCCAGGGAGGCCGCCGCCAGGCTCCCCTTGAGCGGGCCCCGGGTGTGCTTCCGCCAGAAGACCTTCAGGTCGCTGTCGATGAAGCGCTCCTGGCTGGGTTCCACCGGGCAGTGCCGGTAGCAGCGCAGGATGGCCGAAACCCGGGCGTAGTCCGCGTCCGGGATGGAGACCGAGTAGCCCAGTTGTAGCAGAAGCGGGGGACGATTTTCACCCCCATGGACCGCGCGTTGGCGCAGTCCGTGTTGAATTGCTGCAGCACGCTCGTGGGCAGGGCCGACCCGGTGTATTGGGACAGCACATAAAGGCGCCGGATGATCGTGATATGGGTTTCGAATCCCGGAGTGGCCTCATTTTGGATGTCGGACTGCAGGTTGGTGGAACTGAGGGATTCGTTTCCGGAATTTCCCGGCCCCCAATAGTAGTCCGAAACCGAAAAGCCCCTCTCGGGATTTGCGAAATCCGAGTTGTCGGTAGTATAGGTGACTACCGCAGAGCGCAACAGCGTTGGCAACAGCAAAAACGCCAGGGCCAGGGCTCGACTGACTGTGCGATTGAGGCGCATGAATCCCTTCAAAAAGTCCTTGGCAATCCATCCTTTTCGTTTGGCTTTCAAAATTATAGTGGCCACAAAACCTGATTTCTTCTTAGCTTTTCCATAAAATTTTCTCTATTCTAACTTTTGATTGCAGTCCTCCAAAGCCGGATCCATAAAAAACGCTCTGATTTCATAATTTTAGGAAAAATAGTGTATAATATTGTCGTTTCCTAACTTATCGAGGATCCATGGCAAGGTCCAAATACGACAAATGGCGCCAGCTCTCCAGCATCAATTTTCAAACCGACGGATTCAACAGCTTCCGGGGCGAACCCGACCTGATGAAAGGCGCCTTCCACCGCCACAACGAACTGGAATTCAACTTCCTGGACCAGGGCTCCATGGTTTACATCTTCGGCGGAAGCCGTTTCACGGTGGAGGCCGGTTGCCTGTACGTCTTCTGGGCCGGAACCCCCCACCGGGTGGTGGAAATCGCCCCGGGAACGACCTTCCAGTGGGTCACGGTGCCCCTGGGCTTCTGCCTTCAATGGCAGCTGGCCTATCCCTTCTTCCACCAGGTGCTCTTCGCCAAGCTGCTCTACGAAAGCGACCCGGCCCAGGGGCCTTTCGACCAGATGATGCTCCGGAAGTGGCACGAGGACCTGAAGTCGGGAAGCCAGGAGCGCCAGCGGATCGTGCTGCTGGAGGTGGAGGCGCGCCTGCGCCGGCTTTCCCTGAGCCTTTCCAAGGGCTGGGTGGCCCCCAAGGAGGGCGCCGACAAGAACGCGCCCCTGGGTGAAAGCGGGCTGCGCAAGGTGGAGCAGATGGCCATGTACATCGCCGACAACTACACCAAGCCCCTGCGCGTGGAGGACATCGCCCGCACCGTGGGCCTGCACCCCAACTACGCCATGCGCCTGTTCCACAAGACCTTCGGCAGCAGCCTGGTGGACTATATCACCCAGCACCGGGTCATGCACGCCCAGCGCCTGCTCACGCTTTCCGACGCCAAGGTGCTGGACGTGGCCCTGGATTCGGGCTTCGGGTCGCTGTCGCGCTTCTACACCGCCTTCCAGCGGGCCTGCGGCCAGGCGCCCGGCAGCTACCGCCGGTCGCTGCCGGGCACCGGGGATTCCCCGCGCGGCTAGGCGCCCTTCCCCTCCGCCGGAGCTCCCATGGCCCGCGCCCCAAAAATCGACTGGGACCTGCTCTCCAGCGTGCGCTTCCAGGAGGACGGCCTGGCCAGCTTCCGGGGCGTCCCGGAACTGATGCCCGTCCCGCACCGCCACAACGAGATCGAATTCAACTTCCTGGATTCCGGCTCCATGACCTACCTCTTCGGCGGCACGGCCATCACGGTGTCGCCCGGGTACCTGGCCGTGTTCTGGGCCGGCACGCCCCACCAGGTGATCCGGGTGGCCCCGGGTACCCGCC
Source organism: bacterium (assembly GCA_021790555.1). Taxonomy (GTDB): domain Bacteria; phylum Oederibacteriota; class JAJYGY01; order JAJYGY01; family JAJYGY01; genus JAJYGY01. The sequence continues at coordinate 5,364 of JAJYGY010000367.1, read as the reverse complement.
ACCAATGGCTCACCCTGCCGCTGGGCGCGGCGCTGCAATGGAAGCTGCCCGGTCCCCTGCTGCGCCGCCTGCTCTTCTCGAAGATCCTGATGGAGACCGACCCGGGCATGGCGGCGGTGGACCGCGTCTTCCTGAGGCGCTGGAACGCGGACCTGAAGGCGCGCCCCGGAGGGCGGCGCGCCCTGCTTCTGCTGGAACTGGAGGCGCGCCTGCGGCGGCTTGGACTGGGCCTGAAGGAGGGGGCCGTGCGGCCCAAGGAGGTGGACGCGGGGGCGATTCCCCTGAGCGAAGGGGGACTGGAGAAGGCCGGACAGATGGCCCTGGCGGTGTCGGAACGCTACTCCGACGCGGTGAAGGTGGAGGACATCGCCCGCGCGGTCGGCCTTCGGCCCAACCGGGCGATGCGGCTGTTCCGCAGGGCCTTCGGCACCACCCTGATGGACTACGTGACCCAGCTGCGCCTGATGCACGCCCAGCGCATGCTGACCCTTTCCGACGCCAAGATGGTGGACGTGGCGCTGGAATCGGGCTTCGGGTCGCTTTCCAGCTTCTACGAGGCCTTCAGCCAGGCCTGCCGCCAGTCCCCGGGCGACTACCGCCGGTCCGTGGCCGGCCGGGCCGCCTGAAATTCAGGCGGTCCCGGCCGCGCGCAGGCAGTCCAGGGCCAGGCGCAGGCTGGCCAGGCCCTCCTCGATCCCCACCGGCATTTCCTCCCCGGATTCCAGGGCCCGCTTGAAGTCCGCCAGTTCCAGCTCGAAGGGGTCCTCTCCGGGCAGGTCGCGCCTTTCCACCCGGCCGTCCGCGAAGCGGATTTCCAGCGCCGCCGGCCCGGACAGGCAGGCAAGCCGGGCCCGGTCCCCCTCCAGTTCCAGCCGCGTGGCGATCCCCTCCTGGTCGGCCCAGGCCACCTCCAGTTCGGCCCGGAACCCGCCCCCGAAATCCAGCCCCGCGCGCGCCCAGTCCCGCCCCCGCGCCAGCTCGGAAGGTCCTCCGGCGCGGCAGGATACCGCCAGGGGGTTGCCGAAAGTCCAGCGCAGGAAATCCAGGTCGTGGATGCCGGTGTCCAGCAGGCAGCCCCCGCTTTTTTCGAAATCAAAGTACCAGTCCGCCCTGGGCCTGGGAACCAGGCGGGCCAGCCGGGCCGACCGCGCCTTTCCAAGGATCCCGGATTCCACGGTCCGCCTGGCCTCGGCGTAGGCCGGAAAATAACGCAGCACCTGGCCCACCATCAGGGGCAGTCCGGCCTCCCGCGCCGCGTGCCGGATGGCCAGCGCCGAGGCCAGGTCCCGCGCCAGGGGCTTTTCGCAGAACACCGGCTTGCCCGCGCGGCAGGCCAGCAGCACCAGGGAAAGGTGTTCCCCGGGAGGGGCGCAGATGTCCAAAACGTCCACCTCGCGGCTTTCCACCAGTTCGCGGGCCTCCTTGAACAGCCGCACCGGGGCGGCGGGCCCCGGCCATTCCCCCGGCCCGGCCAGGGGGTCGTGGGCCCCGGCCAGCACGGCGCCCGGAATCCGCGACCAGGCTCGCGCGTGTTCGCGCCCCATGGCCCCCATGCCCAGGATGCCGACTCTCAACATGGCCGCGCCCCCGAAATTCAGAATACCGGACCGCCCAGGTCCAGTTCCCCACTCGGCCAGGCCAGGTCGGAAAGGGGCCGGGCCATGGCTCCCTGCTTCACTTCGGTCCGCCAGGCCTGGGTGAGGTGGTTGAAGAAGCGGAGGGGATTGTCCACCGGCACGTAGCCGCTGGACCGGTAGACTTCGGCCCGGCCGAACAGCATGGCGAAGGCCGCGCCCCGCGCCGCCATGAAGGCGTGGGCCTCCCGCAGCAGCAGCCGCGCCCATCCCCGGCCGCGGAAGGCGGGCCGCACGCACACTTCGGCGATGCCGGCGAGGGGAAACCGCCTTTCGCCGGATTTCAACAACCGGTCGTGCACGGCCACGTGGGCGCCCAGGATGCCCGTGGCGCCGTCCTCCAGGCACCAGCGGTGCCCGGGCGGCTGGATGAAAAACCGCCGGGCCCGGAAAACCGCGTCCTGCGGCTGGGTGAAGCAGGCGCAAAGCAGTTCCCGCAGGCGCGCGTCCAGCCGCGCGTCCACCTGGTCGTCGGCGATATGGAAGATCCTGGGTTGGTCCATGGCTGCCTCCGGGCGCGTCAGGGCCTCGCGCCCTCCCTGCCCAGCACGGCGTCCATTGCCCGCGAGGCGTTGGCCAGGCGCACCAGGGGATGGCTCTTGTAGGGCGGGATCAGTTCGGCCGTGAGGGGGCCCTGGTAGCCGGCCCGCCCGAGGGCGGCCAGGCAGGCCTCAAAGTCCACGTCGCCCTCCAAAATGTCCACGAAGCCCTCGGCCGTGCCCACGGCCCGGCGGTAGTCCTTGACGTGCACCCGCTTGACGCGGTTTCCAAGGGTGTCGGCCCAGTGCTGGGGGTACACGAACCTGACCGCGTTGCCGAGGTCCAGGTAGGACCCCACCCAGGGGCTTTGGAAGGAATCGATGAAGTCGCGCGCCTCCACCGGGCTCTGCAGGAAGCCGTTCCACACGTTTTCCAGGGCCAGGCAGACCCCCGCCGACCGGGCCTGGGGCAGCAGGGCGCGGATGCCCTCCTGGGCCCTTTCCCAGACGTCCTGGTAGGGGATGAGCGGCGCGGCCGGGTTGAAGAAGACCTCCACGGCCCCGGGGATGAACAGCAGCGCGTCCACCTCGAGCGCGGCGGCGATGGAAAGCAGGCGGCCGGCGGCCTTGAGGGCCCGGGCGCGGTCCTCCTTTTCCGGGCTGGCCAGGTGGAAGTCCCAGTACATGCCCGAGGCCAGGCTGGAAAGGCGCAGACCCTCGCGCCCGGCCGCCCGGCGGATCTCGGCGCAGCGGGCCGGGGTGAGCGCGTCCAGGCCGTTGGGCCCGTTTTCAAAGGCGCAGACCTCGAAGGTCTCGAAACCCAGCCGGGCCGCCTGCTTCAGGCAGTCCTCCACGCCGGCCGAGCCTTCCAGGCCGCCCGGGAAGGACCAGTAGTTGATTCCCTTCTGCATGGCATCCCCCTTTTTGAAAGCCGGCCTCAGGGCCGGACCGCCCTTCCGGTGCGGATGGACCTCTCTTCCAGCTCGACCAGCCGCACGGCCAGGGCCGCCGAACCGGGCGTCACCCCGCCGGCCGGGGCCGCGCCCCGCAGGCTGTCCATGAAATGCTCCAGTTCCAGGAAATAACCCCCCAGGCTGGAAAGGTTCCCCCCGGAAGGCCCGGAGGCCGACGGCGACCTGGGCAGGGGCGGATGGAAGGGCTTCCCCCCCGCCGGAAAGGCGGTCAGGCGGGGCAGCCGGGCGGAGCAGTATTCCAGGCTCCCGCCCGTGAAGGCGGCCACGAAGGCCATGCGGAAGGGGAAGCCGGCGGGAAAGCCCCAGCCGCCCTCCAGGCCCACGCGAATCCCCCCGGGGTAGCGGTACTGGGCCCACACGTGGTCGATGCCGCCCTCCGGTCCCACGCGGCCCTGGGCCACCAGGCTTTCCGGCGTGCCCAGCAGGTGCAGGGCGAAATCCACGTCGTGCACGTGCAGGTCCAGCAGGGCGCCCCCGCTCTTGGCGGGCTGGTGCAGCCAGTTCTTCCAGCTCCAGTCCGGCCGGGGGCTCAGGCGGGTCAGGCTCAGGGTCTTCAGGCGGCCCAGGCTTCGCTCCCGGGCGATCCGCTCCAGGGCCCGGTATTCGGGCCAGAACCGCACCACCTGGGCCGTCATCAGGCGCCCGCGGGACCTGGCGGCCAGGCGGGCAAGGCCTTCGGCCTGGCGGGCCGCGCGGGCCAGGGGCTTCTCGCAGACCACGTGCCGGCCGGATTGAAGGGCCAGCCGCGCGCCCCAGGCGTGCAGGTGCGTGGGCAGGCAGAGGTCCACCACCTCCACCGAAGGGTCCTTCAGAAGGGCCTCCAGGGAGGCGTACCGGGCCAGGCGGCCCTCCGGGTCCAGGGCCTTCATCCTTTCGCGGCGCGGGTCGCACAGGGCCACCAGCCTGGCCTTGCGCGGCATCCGGCGGTAGGCCGCCACGTGCGTCCCCCCCATGAACCCCAGGCCGGCCACGGCCACGTTCAGCGGTGCTTCCGAGTTCTTCACGGCTTCCTCCCGGGCAGGGGCGCGGCCCCCTGGTACCATTCCTCGAGGTTCTCCATCCGCCCGGACAGGCGGGCCTGTTCGGCGGCGAACACGATGGTGTGGGTGCGCAGGGATTCCTCCACGCCGGTGAGGATGCGCGAGGGGTCGCGGTGGCGCAGGGCCTCGAGCCAGGCCGACACCACCCGGAAATCGGCCCCCCCGTGGCTGCCTTCCTCGGGCGGGACCACCGTCTCCTCCGTCCCGCCGCCGAAGCGGCGGAGCACCAGGCGGTCGCCGGGGCCGCCCTCGCCCTCGCGGAATTCCAGCTCTCCTTCGGTGCCGTGCAGGCGCAGCACCCGGGCCGTCCTTTCGGTGAAGCCCGTCATGGTGAAGGTGGCGGTGATGCCCCCGGCGTAATCCAGCAGAACCACCTGGTGGTCGACCACGTCGTTGTCGCAGCGGTAGACGCAGCGGCCGAAGGGGCCGGTTTCCAGCGCCCGGGCCATTTCAAGGGGCGTGGGGGCCGCGTCGCCGGAATGGGGCATGGGCAGCCAGCCTCCCATGCCCTCACGCAGGTACAGGCGCCGGGCTTCAAAGGGGCACCCGGCCTCCACGGCGCAGCCCTGGTCGCAGCGGGCGGTGCTGCCGGCCGGGGCCTGGGCCGCGGTGAAGTGGCCCAGGCCGCCGAAGGAGGCGACCCGCAGGCAGGGCGTCCCGGCAAGGTAGGAGATGTAGTCCAGGTCGTGGCAGCTCTTGGCCAGCAGCATGAAGCTGGAGCGCGACTGGTTGCCCCAGTTTCCGCGCACGAAGCTGTGGGAGAAGTGCCGGTAGCCCACCTGTTCCAGCTGGTCCAGGGTCATCAGGCGCCCCAGCCGGCCCTCCTGAAGCGCCCTTTTGACGGCCTGGAATCCGGCGTGGTAGCGCAGCGAGTGGCACACCGCGTGCAGGCCTCCCCGGGAGGCCTGGGCGATGGCCCGGCATTCCCCCAGCGTGGGCGCCAGGGGTTTTTCCAGCAGCACCGGATAGCCCTTGTCGAAAAGGGCCAGGGCCGCCGCGGTGTGCTCCCTGTCCATGGTGGCCAGGATGACGGCGTCGCAGCGGACCGGGGCGGACACGAAATCCCGCCAGGTCTCGAAGACGTTTTCAGGGCGGAGGGAAAAACGGGCGGCGAAGGCGGCGCGGGAATCGGCGCGGGGCTCGGCCACGCAGGCCGGTTCGGCCCGGTCGCCCAGGGCCTGGAGGATGCGGGCGAAATTCCACCCGCGCGAGCCGGCGCCCAGGATGGCGACCCGGA
>JAJYGY010000402.1 GCA_021790555.1 bacterium | reverse complement strand
CGTCGACGCCGAAGGCCGCGTGCGCGGCGAGCTGAGGGCCACCGGGCTCGTGCCGCGCTGCTTTCTGGAGGCCAGGGAGGCCGGGTTGGCCGTGGACATGGGGCTGTTCGCGTGAAGGCCGGGAAATGCCCTGACGTTTCCCAATGTAAATACAAAAAGCATTTACAAAATATACGGGGGTGTAAAATGGCTTTTGAAAAGATCGCGTTTTCGGGTTTCGACTGGGACAAGGGGAACGCGGAGAAGAACCTGGCCAAGCACGGAATCAGCAGGGGGCAAAAGGAGGCTCAATACTATGAAGAAGAATTCAAAGACTGAAGAGGATCCCCTGGACAGGGACCTGGAAGGGCTCCTCCGCGGGGGGGGCTCCTAGAAGCCCGTTCTCTCATTCCCGCAACCCCTATTCCGTGTTTCTCAGCAGCCAGCGGGCGGCCCGCTCGGCGTCCCGCACGCCCCCCTTGGTTCCGTACCCCGTGTCGAAATACCCCCGGATGTGCCCCCGCCGGTCCACCAGCGCCAGCTTGGTGGAGTGCATCAGGGGCACGGCCCCCTTGTTTTTGAGCATCTGGGGCCCGCCCGCCGAGAGATGGAACCCTCCCTGCACCAGGTCGTACACGGCCCTGGGCTTGCCGGTGAGGAAGCTCCAGCGCGGGTCCACGGCCCCCATGTCCTTGGCGTAGGCCTTCAGAACGGCCGGGGTGTCGTGGGTGGGATCCACGCTCACCGAAACCAGGCGCAGGTCCTTCTGCCCCCGCAGGGCGCGGGCCAGCCTGGCCATGTCGGCCGTGACCACGGGGCAGGAGGTCCGGCACCTTGTATATATAAAGGAAGCCACCCAGACTTTGCCCTTGAGGTCTTCCAGGCCCAGGCTCTTGCCGTCCTGGTCGGTCAGGTGAAACGCCGGAACGGCGCCGGCTTCCATCAGCTTGGGCGCCGGAGGCCTCAGGACCCAGGCCAGCGCCAGGACGGCCGCCAGGACCACCGTCCCGGCCAGGGCCAGCGCCAGGCGGGAGAAGGTGACGGACCTCTGGGGAGATTCCACAAAAACTCCTGTAAGGGATGGAACCTGGCGGGAGGGACTTCGGGGGACTACTGCAGCTTCAGGACTCCGCTGGAAAAGTCGTACACCGCGCCCCGGGGGGCCACGATCTGGTTGTCGTCCACGCTTTTGCCCGCGGCGTCGACCACCGAGGCCCTGGCGTCGCCGGCCAGGCGGGTGAATTCGGTGCCGGCCGAAAACACGGCCCGGCCGCCCTGCAGGTAGCGGAAATCCGAGCCCAGGGAGCGCAGGCCGGCCAGGCGCGTCATCACGTCCCCCTGGAAGGAGGCGGTGTCGAGGGACCCGGCGAAGCGCCACTGCCTCGCCTGCAGCACCACCAGCCTGACCCCGGGGGAAGTCCAGGATTCGGCCTCCGGCGCCAGCCCGGCGCCTTCCAGGGGCTGGCCGGCCTGGCTGAGAAGGTTCAGGCCCGAGGCCGCGAAGGAACGCTCCTCTGCCGAGCCGGCCTTCAGGCGCGCGGCCTCCAGCTCGGCCCCTGCCCTGGCCCACCGGCCCTGGTCCAGCGCCTGCGCAAGGAAGGCCCAGTTCCAGGACCCGTCCGCGGATTTGCCGCCCACAGCCGGCGGCAGGTTGAAGGAGGCGGGAGGCGCCGACGGCCCGTCCTGGGGGGGATAGTAGGAAGCGTCCTGGCCCAGGTCCGAGGAATCGCCGGAATCGCCCCAGCCGGCCGGCTGGGCCCAGAAAAAGGGAGTGGTCTGCCAGGCCACCTGCGGACGCGGCGCGGGGGCCTGGGCGGCCTGGGCCGGAGCCTGCCCCTCCGCCGCGGGACGCGTGGATTCGGGCGCCGAGGCGACCCGGGGGGCCGGCTGGGCCTGGGCGGGTGCCCCGGACCGTCCGTCGCGCGGATGGGCCGCTGAGGCCAATGCCCTGCCGGAAACCGCCTGGGCTGGCGCGGAAGGCGCCTGGGGCCCGGGCCTCAAGGCCAGGAACACCACCAGGGCCAGGGCCAGAGCCCCGGCAAAGGCCGGCCAGGGGCCCCCCAGGCCGGGACGCGGCCACCAAGCCGCGAGCTTTTCGCGCCAGCCCGGCTCGGGAACCGCCTCGCCGGCGTCCAGGCGCGCCTGGATGGCCAGCCACATCCTCCGGGTGGGCACCTCCACCCTCGCGGCGTCCATGATCCTCTGAAGGCCGCGCATGGACTCCAGTTCCTGCCTGCAGGAGACGCAGGCTGCCAGGTGCGATTCCACCAGGGCAACCTGGCCGGCGTCCAGTTCGCCGTCCAGGTAGGCGCTCAGTTCTTCCTTGACGTGTTTCATTTCCAGCTTCCCCGTGAAAATGGGCCAATCCACCCCCGGGTGGGGCACTATAAGAGACGGAAACGTCCTCAAAAAGTTTCCGGCCTACAGGTATTCCTTCAACAGGTCGGCCAGCATCTGGCGGGCCCGGAACAGGCGAGATTTGACGGTGCCCTCCGAGATGTCCAGCTGCCTGGCGATCTCCTCGTAGCTCAGCTCGTCCCATTCCCGCAGCATGACCACGGTCTGGTAGTTTTCCGGCAATTGCAACACGGCCTCCCGCACGGCCTTGGCGCGCTCCTGGGATTCGGAACGGGCCGAGGGCAGCGGGCTGTTGGAGGGCAGGACTTCCTGCAGGGGGTGGACGCGTTCGCTGTCCGCGTCCAGGCTGGTGGCCCGCCGGACCTTCTCGCGGCGGAAGCGGTCGATGGCCGCGTTGCGGGCCATGCGGAACAGCCAGTGGGCGAAGGGCGACTGGAACCGGTAGGACTGGATCTGGTTGAACAGCTTCACGAAGACGTCCTGGGTGACGTCCTCGGCGGTCTCGGGCGAACGCAGCATGGAAAGCAGGAACGAGTACAGCCCGCGGTGGTACTTGAGGTAAAGGGCCTCGAAGGCCTGGCGGTCGCCCCGCTGGCAGCCCAGGATGAGCTCGCGTTCCTCCTTGGTCGTTTCCGGCGTCTTCATTTCCACCCGCGCTCTCCCCCTTCCCTTCCGTCCCCGGCGGGCCTCTCCGGCCCCGCGTTGATCTTCGACATCACCTTTTCCAGCGAAGGCTCCTTCAGCCAGAGGGCCAGGCCCCTGCCGGCCGCCTCGAAGGAAAGCCTGAGGGCCTCGCGTTCCTCCTTGCGGAAGTCCGACAGCACCCAGTCGGCCCACTGCGAGGCCCGGGCCGGCTTGTCCACCCCCACGCGCAGCCTCGGGAAATCCTGGCCCCCCAGGCGCTGGATGATGGACTTCAGCCCGTTGTGCGACCCGGCGCTGCCCCCGGGCCTCAGGCGCAGGCGCCCCAGGGGAAGCTGCATCTCGTCGCAGACCACCACCAGGTCGCGCGAAGGGTCCAGGCCCTCGTAGGCCACCCAGTCCCTCACGGCGTCGCCGGACGCGTTCATGAAGGTCTGGGGCTGGACCAGCACCAGGTCCACGCCCTCCACCCTGCCCCGGGCGAAGCGCGACTGGTGCTTGCGGCCCTGGAAGGACAGGCCCCAGGCGTCGGCCAGGTGTTCCACCAAAAGAAAGCCGACATTGTGGCGCTGTCCCCGGTATTCCGGCCCGGGGTTTCCCAGGCCCACGATCAGTTTCTTCACCGGCATCCTTCAGCGGCGGAGACGCCGCGCCCGCTCCCCATGGCGCGAAATGATGACGAGTATAACACAGACTTGTTCTCAAAACCCGGCGACAAAAGCGTCCCTCCCGCGGCCCCGCCGGCGCCTCCGTGGGCCCTACAGGCTCACCACCTCCAGCCCGTCCCCTTCGGAATCCCACAGCAGGGCCGACGGAGGCTGGCCGAAGCGCCCCTGGACGTCGCCGGGGTTGGCCAGCAGGCAGGACCGGCCCGGCTCCCCCGGCACCCTCTCCCAGGCGCGGCGGTGGGTGTGCCCGTAGAATACGGCCCGGTACCTGCCGCGGCGGGCCAGCTCCTCGGCCGTCTCCGGGAAATGCGTGAAGGCCAGGCGGCCCGGCCCTTCCAGGCGCATCACCCCGACGCGGTTGAAGACCTTCAAGCCGCGCCTGGACCGTCCCAGGGCCAGCAGCTCGGGGGCGGACTCGCGGTCGCAGTTTCCCAGGCAGGCGCGCACCGGCCCGGGGAATTCCGCCAGGGCCAGCAGCGTCTCGGGCCCGGTGATGTCGCCGCAGCACAGCAGGGCCTGGGGTCTGCGGGGGCCCAGCTTTTCCATCAGGCCCTTCAGGTTGGAGACCCGGTCGTGGATGTCGGAGAGCACCGCGATTCTCATGGAACCATTTGACGGGCAAAACGTTGATTTCTGGGCGGAAAGGCTCCGGCCAGGCGGCTGAAAAAGTCCCCGGACGGGCCCTTTTCCGTCCGGCTCGCCTGCCAGAAGCCGTCCTTGACAGGAAGACCAAATCCCGTATAATTCTAAAAGTTTTTTATTTTCAAGCCTTTTCCGCTTCCCAAGTCTTCAATTTCGGCACAATCCACCCGCCAAGGAGGGCTTCCCGTTGCACGTTCTGGGCGATATTTTCGTGTGGTGGCTGCTTTCCCTCGTCCTTTTCGTCCTCAGCTTTCCCGTGGCCTACAAGGTCTTCGGCTTCCTTCCGGACCGGGGTCTGGGCTTCGCCAGGCTCCTGGGGCTCCTGCTGGTCTCGTACTTCATCTGGATCATCGGCTTCCTCCATTATTCCGTGGCCACCATCCTGCTGGTGTGGATCGGCCTGGCCGCGCTGTCCTTCCGCGTCTGGCAGAAGGACGGGCCGGCCATCCGCGCCTTCCTTAAGGAGAAGCTGGGCCTGCTGCTGGTCTACGAGGGCCTTTTCCTTTTCCTGTTCCTGCTGTGGTGCTACGTCAGGATGCACAATCCCGACATCGTGGACCAGGAAAAGTTCATGGACTTCGCCTTCTTCAACTCCATCGCCAGGGCCGGCCACTTTCCACCCTATGACCCCTGGCTGGCCGGCGCGGCCAACCACATCAACTACTATTACTTCGGTTACTTCCTGATGTCCACCTTCGCGCGCCTGACGATGGTGGACCCTTCGGTGTCCTACAACCTGGTGGTGGCCCTGGTGTTCGCCCTCACCGGGGGCGCGGTGTTCTCCCTGGCCTACAACCTGACCAGGGCGCTTTGGGCGGGCTTCGCCGGGGTGGCCTTCCTGCAGATCTTCGGCAACCTGGACGGGGCCGTGCAGCTGCTGCAGAACCACTTCAGCCTGCAGATCGACTGGTGGCGCCCCACCCGCCTGATCCACGACATCTACCAGGCCGGCGCCGACGGAAAGGGGCATTACTTCAACGCCTGGTGGAACAACATCTCCCCGGGCTTCCTGTCCCAGCACGGCATCAACGCCTCCAAGGCCCTGGGCGACGCCTGCATCTCGGAATTCCCCTACTTCACCCTGCTGCACGGGGACATGCACCCCTACATGGTGGCGCTTCCCTTCACCCTGCTGGCGCTGGGCCTGGGCCTGAACCTGATCAAGAGCCCGGAGCGCGAGCCCCTCTCCTGGAAGCCCAGGCCCTTCGGCCGGTTCCTGCCCCTGGGGGTCATGGCCCTGGTGCTGAGCTGCCTGGCCATGATGAACACCTGGGACCTTCCCGCCTACGGCCTGGCGCTCTCCCTGTGCCTGCTCCTGCAGCAGCACGCCCAGGGCCGCCTGGACAAGGAGCACTGGCACTCGGGCTGGTTCCTCCCCAGCCTGGCCCTGCTGGTGGCGGCGCTCGTCCTGGCCAGCCCCTTTTATCCCTTCTCCTTCAAGCCTCCCGTGGGCGGGGTGGGCATCACCCTGGCCAAGACCGGCCTGTACCAGACCCTGGTGTTCTGGGGCGCCTTCCTGGCCGTGCTGTTTCCCTTCCTGGCCATGCGCGTGCGGGTGCTCTCCCTGGCCCTGGGCGGCGAGCAGTCCGCCAAGGCCGCCGTCCCCAGGGCCGGGCGCAAGACCTGCCCCCAGTGCGGCGCCAAGGTGCGCGAGGGCAAGACCTTCTGCGCCCAGTGCGGCCACAAGCTGAAGGCCGAGGAAGAGGCCCTTCCCGAGGACCTTCCCCTGGCCGACCCCTCGCGGGTGCCGCCCCTCCCCTACAAGCTGCTGCGCCTCTTTTCCAGGCCGGCCGAGACCTTCGCCGACCGGGGCTCCGCCCTGGTGGCCTGGGTGGCGCTGCCGGTGTTCCTGGTGCTGCTGGTGGCCGCGCCCACCTCGGCCCTGGCCCTGGCGGGCCTGGCCCTCTGCGCCCTGCTGCTGGCCTCCCGGAGCGATTCCCCCGAAGGCTCCTTCGCCCTCATCGCGGCGGCCCTGGGCTTCGCCCTGGTGCTGCTGGTGGAATGGGTGCACCTGAAGGACACCTTCGCGGGCGATCCCCAGCTGGTCCGCATGAACACGGTCTTCAAGTTCTATTTTGAGGCCTGGGTGCTCTTCTCGGTGGCCGCGGCCTACGGCCTGCACTGGCTCTTCAAGGCCCTGCTGCGCGCCAGCGGCGAAACCGTCCGCACGGCCTACCTGGCCTTCCTCAGCCTGGTGCTTTTGGGGGCGGCCGTGTATCCCCTGCTGGCCACCATGTCCGTCTGGCAGACCTTCGTCAACACCTCCGGGCTGACCCCCACCCTGGACGGGGCGGCCTGGCTGAAGAAGGACTACCCCGACGACTACGCCTCCATCATGAAACTGCGCCGGCTCCCCGGGCATCCCGTGGTGGCCGAGGCGGTGGGCGCGGAGTACACCCATTTCGCCCGGGTGTCGTCCTACACGGGCCTGCCCTGCCCGGTGGGCTGGCCGGGGCACGAACTGCAGTGGCGCGCCCCCTATTATCCCGGCGCCGTGCAGCAGGACATGGACACGCTCTACTCCACCACGGACACGGCCGCGGCCCAGGCCATCTTGAAGAAATACGACATCCGCTACGTCTTCGACGGGGCGCTGGAGCGCGGCCGCTATTCGGCCGACCAACTGAACAAGTTCGCTTCCTTCATGACCCCGGACCCCGAACTGTCGTCCAACGCGACGATCGTGTACCAGGCCAGGGATTAGCGGGCTTCTGAAGCGGTCCTGTCAGCTCAAGATACGGTTCGTCCCACAGGCAGAGGCGGGTCTCGCGGGCCGGCAGTTCCGGGGGCGGGACCCCCTGTTTCCATGACAAGGGAGCAAGCATGGCCATCAAGTGCCCCAAGTGCGGGGAAGACAATCCCAAGACCAACCGGTTCTGCGACACCTGCGGCACCAAGCTGATCCAGCCCGCCGAGGCCCAGGTTCCCGCCCCGGCAAACGCCGCCGCCCAGCCCAAACCGGCCCGCAAGCCCCTGGGGGCGGGCGCGGCCTCCGCCGAAGGCGGCTGGCCCCTGGACAAGGAGAAGCTCTACTTTCTCGTGGTGGTCCTGGTGGGGGCCTTCTACCGCCTCTGGGAGCTGGGCGCCAAGCCCCTGCACCACGACGAATCCATCCACGCCTGGTATTCCCTGCAGCTGTTCCGCAACGGGGGCACGGCCTACCAGTACGACCCGGCCTACCACGGGCCCTTCCTGTACCACGCCAACGCCCTGATGTACTTCCTCTTCGGCACCTCGGATTTCGCCTGCCGCCTGCTGCCGGCCCTCTTCGGCATCGCCATGCTCTGCTTCATGTGGAAATGGCGCTCCTTCCTGGGCAAGGCCGGCGCCCTCATCGCCGCCACCCTCTTCGCCCTCTCCCCCACCGTCACCTACGTGTCGCGCTTCATCCGCGACGACATCTACATGGCCTTCTCCTGCCTGGTGATGGTGTGGAGCCTCTTCAAGTTCTTCGAGGACCAGGAGCCCAAGTACCTCTACTCGTTCACGGTGGGGCTGGTGGTGTCCTTCACGTCCATGG
>JAJYGY010000260.1 GCA_021790555.1 bacterium | reverse complement strand
CCGCCCAGACGGCCCAGGCCCCGGCCGCGGAAGGCTCCCAGGCAGCCCAGGCTCCGGCAAGCCCCTACGCCGGGCTGGCCAGGGAATACCAGGTGCCGGTCAGCGAGGTGTTGTGGATCAAGAACCAGGGCATCGGCGACAAGGACCTCACCCGGGTGCTCTACATCGCCGCCGGGGCCCAGGTGACGCCCGCGGCCGTGGTCAAGCTCTACCAGGCGGGCATGACCTGGCGGGAGATCAGCCGTCACTTTGGCCTGGACCCGGCCCTGTACTGCGCGCCGGTGGCCTACGACGTGTACTGGCCCGCCCTGGGGCTGGCCTGGTGGGACTTCACGTGGCGCCGTCCCTACTACGGCTGGCACGCCGACTGGGACGGGGACTGGGACGGGGGCTGGGGCTACCGGCACCCCTACTGGGGCTGGCGGGCCGGCTGGCGCGGCGGCTGGCACCACGACTGGCGGTAGGGCCGTTTGTTCCTTGCGGCCCTACCGCGCCAGGAGCAGGCCAGCCGCGCGCCGTTGGCAGCCAAAGGCTGGCAACGGCGTCGCACAACCGGGCTGGCCGTGGCGACTGGCGCTTCTTCGCCGTTTGTTCCTTGCGGCCCTACCGTGTTCCCTTCAATTTGTTGACGCGAACCAGACGGGACCTTATCATGGGTCCCGTTTTTTTGGGGAGGCGCCCGACCGTCGATCCCGGCTTCCCGCTCCCGCGAACAGAAAGGCGGCACTCTTGAACCTGAAACCCAAGCATCCGGCCACGCGCGGCCTCCTCCGGGCGGCCCTGCCGGCCGGCCTGGCGGCGCTGCTCCTTCTGGGCCCCGCCTGCCTCCAGGCGGCCCGCCACGCCGCGGACGCGGACTCGGCCAGCCAGGCCTCCTCCCCTTCCAGCTACGGGGCCTGCGTGATCGACGTGGTCAACTCGATCATCTCCGGCCTTTCCGGCTCCGGCATCCAGAGCCTGGCCGTGGCCCAGTTCCGCGAAAAGGACAGCCGCGAACGCTCGGTCTTCTGCCTGCGCCTGGAGAAGGACCTTTCCGACGCCATCCGCACCGACACCTCCTTCAAGGTGGCCAAGTCTTCCCGGGTCTACACGGAACTGCAGGGGATGCAGGGCGATTCCACCGACCTGGACAAGCCCGCCACGCTGGAGCGCTTCGGCCAGGACCTCAACGCCGACGCCCTGCTCACCGGCACCTACGCGTCCCAGGGAAGCCAGGTCCTGCTGCACGTCCGCCTGCTGCGCTGCTACGACGGCAAGCTGCTGTGGGAAGGCAGGGAGAGCTTCCCGGCCTCCTATCTGGGCCCCAACGAGCTCAACCCCATCGCCGGCACCCAACCCCAGGGTTACGTGCAGGTGGTCGGCCCGCCCACGCCCACCCCGCCACCCGCGCCGGTGAAGATGCCACCTGTCCTGCGCCCCGTGCCGGACTTCTCCTGCGTCAGCCTGGAGCTGGGGGAGCGGCGCTTCTTCCCCCGCAACAGCACCTTTGAAAACGTCATCGGCGTGGTCAACGGCGCCTACCTGGAGGCCGGCTGGGCCGGCATCCTGGACGCCCAGATCGACTACTGGTACGTCCACAGCGTCAACCTCAGCAACATCAATTCGCTCTACGGCGTCGGCATCACCCTGGAGGCCACCTATCCCCTGCGCCTGGGCCGCTGGCTGGTGGCCTACGGGGGCCTGGGAACCCGGCTGGAGAGCATCAACGTGGTGGACAACAACCTGCCCTCGCAGTACGGCGTCTCCTTCGGCAACGACAGCTTCCTGGGGACGCTGGGCCTGAAGGTGCACCAAGGGCCCTGGGGCCTGGACCTGCACTATTCCAACGACTTCTTCGCCTCGGACAACGCCAACAACATGGTGAGCCTGGGGGCCTATTACGACTTCATCTTCGGCGGCGGGGGCGGCGGCACGGCCCAGCCGGCCGGCCGGGCGGACGGTGATTCCGACGGAGGCGGCGAGCCCGCCGACCTGGAAGGCCGAAGCCTGCCGGGCTCCTTGGGAGGATTTTGATGAAATTAAGGGATTTCGCCGGAACCTGGAATGGCCCCCTGGCCGTCTGCGCGCTTTTCGCGCTGCTGGCCCTCACCGGCTGCACGGACCACGGCCCCATCGGCCTGTACAGCAAGGAGCTGTTCAACAAGGAAATCGGACCTCCCCGCATGTCCTACAGCTCCTACGCCCAGGACGGCCTGGACGGGGATGGATCCGCCTATACTGACCACGTCTCCGTGTACCTTGCCAACACCGGCGGGTCGTCCACCTATGGGGTCGTGACGGTGGTCTTCAGCTCCAGCGACACCCATGTGGCGTTCGTCCCCGCGCCCACGGATCCTTCTCCGACCACGACCCAGCAGCTCGGCTTTTTCGGCAGCCAGGGCGTGGAACTTCCGGCCAATAGCGGAAGCACCTGGATGGGTGAACAAGGATTCGTCTCCAGCGGCGTCAACATCATTTATTCGCCGACCTGGAGCTTCCAATTTTACTACAACGGCACCATCGCCGGCGGCGCCAACGCGACCCCCATCTATCCGACCATTTATATGGACATCAAAGACCCTTTGGGAGAGGAGTGGAAGGATCAGTTCCAGATTGAAAAATGCCATAGCGGTTGCTAAATCTGACTCCGCGTCGATGTGGGGGAATTGGCCGGGCCTGGGCCCAAGCCGGCCGGATGGAAAGGCGCAGGGCCGCGGGCGGGAGGGGCCGCGGGGCACCCCTTGTTTCACTGGCAGGGATCCAAAGGCCGTCGAGGGGCCGTTGCAGACAGCCACACCATGATGACAAAACCGCCTCCAAGGCGGCACCGGCCCTTGCGTCAAGATACCCGGAAACTGGAGACAAGGCCCGAGCAGGTCCAGGAGGGCGGCTTGGGCCCAGGCCTGGCCTAGACGCGACATTCCCTCCCGGCATTTCATCCGGAGCAGCCATGCTCTTCGACTTCGAAAAAATCCCCCCGCGCCAGGCCTACAACCTGGTCATCGGCCTGGTGGCGCCGCGGCCCATCGCCCTGGTCACCACGCTCAACGAGGACGGCAGCGTCAACGCCGCGCCCTTCAGCGCCTACAACTACCTCTGCCTCGACCCGCCCATCCTGGGCCTTGGCCTGGCCGACCGGGGGCCCCAGGGGGAACCCAAGGACACGGCCCGCAACATCGAGCGCGCGGGCGAGTTCGTGGTCAACGTGGTCAGCGAGGACCTGGCCCAGGCCATGAACGCCTGCGCCGTGGACTTCCCGGCCGGGGTCAGCGAGCTGAAGCAGGCCGGCCTGGAGGCCGAGCCCGGTTCCCTGGTTTCCACGCCCAGGATCCGCCAGGCCCACGCGGCCATGGAATGCCGCCTCTGGCAGGTCCTCACGCCGGGCCGCGGGCGCATCATCCTGGGCCGGGTCCTGGCGGCCTTCGTGGAGGACCGCTTCGTGGACCCCCAGGGGCCCTACATCCTTTCCGAGGACCTGCATGCCATCGGCCGCATGAACGGCACCGGCAATTACGTCCGAACCCGGGACGCCTTTTTGAAGATTCCGCGCATCAGCTATGAAAATTGGATGAAAGGCGAGCGCGGCTGATTTCCGTCTTTTGAAATCTTGAAAAGGAAAGCCTTCCCCACATCCAGGAAGCCCTGCCACATTCCCCCTGGCAGATCCCAAAAACCTACTATAAATCAACGCTTTTGCGCTGGCATGCTTCCTGCATTCGAGAAGGATGAATACTTCTTGAATGGGAACCTTCACTGAAACGAGGAGGCATGGCCATGGGGAACGCCGAAGAGCTCAATCCGCTTAAGGTGAGGAAAAGGACCTTTTTCCTGTTCCGCTGGCTTCTTTTCATATGGCTGGGAGCCGACCTGGTCTACCACCTGCAAACCCACACCGTGGACCAGGCCTGGGGCGAGGGCCTGCTGCTGGCCCTGAGCCTCAGCCAGGCCGTGCTCTGGTTCCTGCCCGCCAAGGCCTTCGAAGGCATGCGGCTGGTCAACGCCCTATTCCTGCTGGACCTCAACCTCATCCTGCTGGGGCTGTGGTCCCTGGGCCTGATGCGGGCCGACCTGGTGATGGTGCTGTTCCTGGGGATCTTCATGGGCGCCCTGGCCGAGCGCCTCTCGCTTTCCTTCTCCATCGCCCTGGTGCTGAGCCTGGTCTACCTGGGCCTGAGGGCCCAGGCCGGGACCGCCTTCAACTTCGGCGACGGCTCGGACCTGCTGCTGCTGCCCTTCCTGTTCATCAGCTGCATGCATTCCGGCCTGCTGGCCAACGAGACCCGCGCCGAAATCCTCAGCCGCAAGATGCTGGTGGCCAGCAAGCACCTGCTTTCCGACCAGCTGAAGGCGAGCTTCGTGGAGATGGCCGAGATCGCCCAGGACATGATGGCCCTCTTCGACGCCCTCCCCACGGCGGCGATCATGATCGACCGCAAGGGCGTGGTGCGCATCTGCAACCACATGGCCGAGTACTGCTTCGGGATCCGGCGCGAGAACATCCTGCGCCGCCCCCTGGTGGGCCAGGCCTCCTTCTCCAAGCTGGTCCAGCCCCTGTGGAAGTGCATGGTCAAGCCCAGCGACGACCCCAGCCTGGTGGACATGCCCCCGGCCGAGGGAAGCCAGGCCTGGCAGATGAAGCTCAACACCTTCCAGGTTCGGAATTCGGACGGCTCGATGCTGGGGGTCCTGGCCCTTCTCTCGCCCCTGAGCTTTGAGGAGGCCTCCGGCGCGGGGGACCCCGCGGCCGCCCGCCCGGCCGGCCTGCCCGACGACATCCTGCCCGCCCGCCAGGCGGCCCAGGGCCTGGTGGCGGGCCTGCAGGCGGCCTGAGGAGCCCTCATCGCCCCTGCAGGGTCACCCGGGAGCGGGCCTTGTAGAAGTAGTAGAAGAAGCGGAGATCCTCGCTCTCCAGAAAGCCGGCCTTGCGGTAGAAGCTGGCCGGCCATTCCTGGAAGCGGGTGAGCAGGTTGATCTGCATGAAGCCCTTGAGGTCCAGCTGGCGCTTGAGATGCTTCAGCAGCGCCGACCCGACCCCCCGCCGCTGGGTGCCCGTCTCCACGCACATCATCTGGATCATGAACTGGTCCCCGTTCCACCAAACCACCTTGTGCCCGAAGATCAGCCCCTGGGGGGCCGCCTGGGCTCCGTGGCGGGCGGAGGCGTCCTCCACGGCCACGTAGCCCAGGAAGCCCCTGCGGTGCACGGCCTCGTCCAGGTACTGCGAGGCGCGCTCCTGGGTCCACTGGTCCCTGCAGGGCTCGCCGTTGAAAACCCTGACAAACAGCTCCACGCAGGCCTTGAAATCCCCGGAGCGGTATTCCCTGATTTCCATGAAAACTCCTTTCGAAACCCCGTTCAGCTGAAAACCATCCTCCCCTTCTCCCAGTCCGCCTCGACGGACTGGCCTTCCCTGATCCTGCCCTCCAAAATTTCCATGGCCAGGGGGTCGGCCAGCTCGGACTGGATCACGCGCTTGAGGGGCCGGGCCCCGTAAACCGGATCGAAACCCTGGTCGGCCAGGTGCCGCAGGGCCGCCTCACCCAGCCGCAGCGAGATCTTCCGCTCGCCCAGGCGCGCGCGCAGCTCCCCCAGCTGGATCCCCACGATGGACGACAACTGCTCCATCCCCAGGCGGTGGAAGGGCACGATGGCGTCGATGCGGTTGAGGAACTCGGGGCGGAAATGGTCCTTCAGGTCGGCCTGGATCTGGCGCTTCAGCTCCGAATCGGTGTCCGTCAGCACGTCCGCCAGACGCTGCGACCCCACGTTACTGGTCATGATCAGCACCGTGTTGCGGAAGTCCACCACCCGGCCCTGCGAGTCCGTCAGGCGCCCGTCGTCCATCACCTGCAGCAGCACGTTGAAGACGTCGGGATGGGCCTTCTCGATCTCGTCGAAGAGCACCACCGAATAGGGCCGGCGGCGCACCGCCTCGGTGAGCTGGCCCCCCTCCTCGAAGCCCACGTAGCCCGGGGGCGCCCCCAGCAGGCGGCTGACGGCGTGCTTTTCCATGTACTCGCTCATGTCGACGCGCACCAGCATGCCCTCGTCGTCGAAAAGGAAGGCGGCCAGGGCCTTGGCCAGCTCGGTCTTGCCCACCCCGGTGGGGCCGACGAAGAGGAAGACGCCCATGGGCCGCTTGGGGTCGGAAAGCCCGGCCCGGCTGCGCCGCACGGCGTTGGCCACGGCCGAGAGGGCCTCCTCCTGCCCCACCACCCGGGTGCGCAGGCGCTCCTCCATGCGCACCAGCTTGGCCGTCTCGCCCTCCATCATCCTGGCAACCGGAATGCCCGTCCACTTGGCCACCACCTCGGCCACGTCCTGGTCGGTCACCTCCTCCTTCAGCATGCCCCCGTCCTCGCGCGACCGGGCCATGGAGGCCTCCAGGTCCTTCAGGGAGGCCTGCAGGCGGGGCAGCACCCCGTGGCGGATCTCCGCCACCTTGTCGAACTCCCCCCGCCTCTCCAGCCGGGACTCCTCCAGGCGCTGCTGCTCGATCTCCTCCTTGGCCCTGCGCAGGCGGGTGATCAGTTCCTTCTCGTTCTGCCAGCGGGCCTTCAGGCCCGAGGATTTCTCCTTCAGGGCCGAAAGCTCCTGCTCGGCGGCCTGGAGCCGGTCGCGCGAGGCCTGGTCCTTCTCCTTCTTCAGCGCCTGCTTTTCGATTTCCAGCTGGCGCACGCGCCGCTCCACCTCGTCCAGCTCGGCCGGCATGGAATCGATCTCGATGCGCAGCTTGGAGGCGGCCTCGTCCACCAGGTCGATGGCCTTGTCCGGCAGGAAGCGGCTGGAGATGTAGCGGTGCGAAAGCGTCGCCGCGGCCACCAGGGCGGCGTCCTGGATGCGCACGCCGTGGTGCAGCTCGTAGCGCTCCTTCAGGCCCCGCAGGATGGAGATGGTGTCGGCCACGCTTGGCTCGCCCACGAACACGGGCTGGAAACGGCGCTCCAGGGCCGGGTCCTTCTCGATGTGCTTGCGGTACTCGTCCAGGGTGGTCGCCCCGACGGCCCGCAGGTCGCCCCGGGCCAGGGCCGGCTTGAGCATGTTGCTGGCGTCCATGCTGCCTTCGGCCGCGCCGGCCCCCACCAGGGTGTGCAGCTCGTCGATGAAGAGGATGACCTCCCCCTGCGAGGCGGCCACCTCCTTCAGGAAGGCCTTCAGGCGGTCCTCGAACTCGCCGCGGTACTTGCTGCCCGCCACCATCGACCCCAGGTCCATGGCCAGGACGCGCTTGTTCTTCAGGCCCTTGGGCACGTCGCCGTCGACGATGCGGCCCGCCAGGCCCTCGGCGATGGCCGTCTTGCCGACGCCCGGCTCGCCGATCAGCACCGGGTTGTTCTTGGTGCGGCGCGAAAGCACCTGCACCACCCGGCGGATCTCCTCGTCCCTGCCGATGACCGGGTCCAGCTTGCCCTTGCGGGCGAGGTCGGTCAGGTCGCGCGCGTAGCGCGAAAGGGCCTGGTACTTGTCCTCGGGGTTGGGGTCGGCCACCCGGGCGCTGCCGCGCACCTCGCGCAGGGCCGCCAGCACCTTGTCCCGGGTGATGCCGGACCGGCGCAGCACCCCTTCCAGCGCCCCCTTGCCGGACTTTTCCACCAGCCCCAGGAAGAGGTGCTCGGTGGAGACGTAGTCGTCCTTCATGCGGTCGGCTTCCTTCTGGGCCTGTTCCAGCACGGCGGCGAAGTCGCGGCCGGCGTAGACCTCTCCCCCACTCACCTTGGGCAGCCTGGCCACCTCGTCTTCCACGGCGCGGCCCAGGGCCTGGGCGTCCGCCCCGATCTTCCTGAGCAGGGGCCCCACCACCCCCTCCTCCTGGCCCAGCAGGGCCAGGAAAAGG
>JAJYGY010000048.1 GCA_021790555.1 bacterium | reverse complement strand
CCCTGCTGGCGCCCAACCCGCTGCGCGCCGGCCAGTCCCTGGTGGAGCTGGTGTTTCCGCCCGAGCCGGGCACCCAGGTGCGGGCCGTGCTGTACGACCTGGCGGGGGCCAGGGTGGCCGGATGCCTGGGCGACGGGTCGGCGGACAGGCTGGCCATCGACACGGGCCGCCTTTCCGGGGGCCTCTACGAGGTCGAAGTGGAACGCCTCGACGGCAACATGGTCGTTTCCAGGAAGATCCTGAAACTGGCGGTGGTCCGCTGAGGACGCCCCGTTTGGACAAGAAAAAGGAGAATCGATGAAATTCACCCCAACCGCCCGGCGCCTGGCAACGGCGCTCCTCGCCGCGATGCCCCTCCTGGTCCCGGCGGGGGTCCGGGCCGCCTGCGCCTGCGACCCGGACGTGTCCTTCTCCACCCGGCCCGAGGTGACCCTGCCCGTGGCGGCCAGCAGCCAGGTGGACGTGGACCTGGGCAACAGCATCAGCTCCTTCATCCAGGCCGCCTATGAGCAGATCAACGGGACCGTTCCCTCGGCCGCCGTCATCAGCCAGCAGACCGCCAACTTCTCCAACCCCTACTGGCGCCGCATCGACACGGTCAACACCTTCCTCAACCAGGCCAACAAGAACCTGCCCAGGGTGTATTCCGACCCCTGGGTCAGCGACAACCCCCTCACCACGGCCCCCTGCAAGAACGTCAGCCGGGACGTGGGGGCGGTGTGCATGTTCTTCTTCGGCTGCGTGGGGGGCACCAACTGCCAGATGGACTGGGCCAACACGCACGCCAACGGCATGAACGTGGCCGCCGGCATCCTGGGCTACGGGGGCAGCCCCACGGGCATCTACAACAGCGGGGTCAACACCGGCTTCTGGTACCGCGAACTGATGGACGCGCGCTACGCCGGCCTGCAGTTCCTCATGCCCAACGTCTACGGGCCGGACCTGACGGGCAATTCCATCTCCAACCTGGCCGCCGCCCTGGCCAACATCGCCGGCCAGGGCCTTTCCAGCCAGGTGAAGATCGCCCTGTTCGACGACACCTCGGGCTGGAGCGGGGGCAGCCCCCCGCCCTTCAACAACGTGCCCAGCTTCAGCAACCCTTCGGCCGCCGCCAGCGCCATCTTCAACGACAAGTGGAAGCCCTTCTTCCAGGCCATCCCCTCGGCCTACTGGTACACCGTCAACGGCCGGCCCCTGATCTACTTCTACAACGCCGGCACCCTCACCCCGCTGAACCAGGCGGCCGCCACGGTGTCCCAGCTGAAGAGCCTCTTCAATTCCACCTTCGGCGTGACCCCCTACGTGGTGGTCGACCGCGCCTACTTCGCCGACCCGGCCATGCAGTCCACGGCCGACAACGAGTTCGTATGGGACACCCTGCACAGCGGCCTGGCCAACAACCTGAGCAGCTACAGCTTCAACGGCATCCGCTGGGACCACGCCATGGTCAAGTGGGACCCCCTGGGCCGCAACTACTACGGCCAGACCCCGCCCAACATCCACATCGCCAATTCCGGCGACGGCATCATCAAGGACGACAGCTACCTGGTCAACGCGCTGAACAATTCCGGCCCCGGAGGCGACAACGCCAACGTGCTGGTGCTGGCCACCTGGAACGACCTGGGGGAGGGAACCGGCATCAACCGCAACTACGACTACTACTGGAACGGCCAGTGGCAGCCGCCCGACGTCTTCATGGACGACATCCGGGCCTCGCAGTCGCAGCAGACCTGCGGCACCATCCTGCCGACCCCGGTGCCCACCCCGGTGCAGACGCCCCTGGTGTCCGATTTCGAGACCAGCAACGCGCAGAACGGCTACACTGAATGGAACGCCGGCAGCATCGTCACCGCCCTGGATTCGGCGGGCAGCACCATGACCCAGTACCCCTGGGCCTACGCCGACTGCGCGGCCGGCAACGGCAGCGCCCACGCCGCCCGCATCAGCGGCACCCTGGCGGCCCAGAACATCGTGGCGGGCACCTATCCCTTCGCCTACCTGGGGCTGCAGCTGACCCCGGGCGGGGACAACCCCTCCAACGCCAACGTCAACGTGCTGCCGGAATCGCCCAACCAGGGCCTGCAGTTCGACTTCAAGTCCGGCGTCGCCGGGGTGCAGTACCGCGTGGACCTGGTGGAACACGACGGCACCACCAAGTTCAACTACACCTATTTCCAGTTCGTCTTCACGGCCCCGGACACCAACTGGCACACCGTGGACGTGTATTTCCCCGGCGTGAGCGGGGGCGGCTTCCGTTTCAGCCGGCCGGGCGGGGGCACCTTCGACCCCACGGTGCTGGGGGCCGTGCTCTTCCAGGTGCAGCCCCAGAACGGGGCCACGGTCAACTACGACCTCACCGTCGACAACGTGACCTTCGACGCGCCCCCGCCCCCGCCCGCCATCGGCGGCCCGCTGATCACGGACTTCGATTCCAACAACGCCGAGTTCGCCAACCTGACGGAATGGAACAACGGCAACATCATGACCGCCAAGGACAGCTACGGAACCACCATGACCCAGTACCCCTGGAAATGGTCCACCGGCACGGGCGCGGGCAACCCCGGCGCGGCCGGACGCATCAGCGGCAAGCTGGCGCAGCAGATCCCCTCGTCCAACCAATATCCCTTCGCCTTCATGGGGCTGGAACTCACCCCCAACGGCTCCATCCCCACCAACGCCAACGTCAACGTGCTGCCCTACGCGCCCAACCAGGGGCTGCAGTTCGACTACAAGTCCGGCCTGGCGGGCGTGCAGTACCGCGTGGACCTGGTGGAGCACGACGGGGTGACCACCTTCGGCTACAACTATTTCCAGTACGTCTGGACGGCGCCGGACACGGCCTGGCACACCGTGGACGTGTACTTCCCGGGCGTGGTGGGGGGGGCCTACCACTTCAGCCGGCCGGGGGGCGGCACTTTCGACCCCACCCAGCTGGGCGCCGTGCTGTTCCAGGTGCAGCCCCAGAACACGGGCACGGTCAACTACGACCTGAGCGTGGACAACGTGTCCTTCGACGCGCCGGCGCCGCCCACGCCCACCGTCACGCCCACGGCGACGCCCAGCGCCACGGCCTCGGCCAGCCCCACGGCGACCCCCTCCCCTACGGGGACGATGAGCGCCACCCCCAGCCCGCGCCCGAGCCCCAGCGCCAGCCCCAGCGGGTCTCCCACGGGAAGCCCCACGGGCACGCCCAGCCCCTCGCCCAGCGCCTCGGGGACCCCTTCGCCCACCTCCTCGCCCTCGCCCAGCCCCAGCTTCACCGCCTCGCCGGCCCACAGCCCCAGCTTCAGCCCCACCCGCACGCCCAGCGCGTCGGTGACGCCCACGCCCACGGTCTCGGCGACCCCGACGGCCTCGGCCTCGGTCACGCCCAGCTTCACGGCGTCGCCGGCCTACAGCCACACCTTCAGCCCCACCATCACCCTGACGGCCACGCCTTCGCCCAGCTTCAGCGCCTCGCCCACGGCCACGGGCACGGCCACGCCGCCGCCCAGCCCCAGCTTCAGCCCCACGGCCAGCCCCAGTTTCACCGCCTCGTCCACGGGAACCCCGGCGCCCAGCGCCACGGACAGCCCCACCCCCGGCGCCACCGCCTCCTTCACGCCCACGGCCACGGCCACCGGCACCTTCACGGCCGCGCCAAGCCCCACCCACACGGCCAGCCCCGCGCCCAGCCTGACGAGCACGGACAGCGCCACGCCCCGGCCCACGTCCACGGACAGCCCCACGGGAACGCCCACGCCGACTCCCGTGGTCCCCACGGTTTCCCTCACGCCCAGCCCCACGGCAAGCCCCACCGCCAGTCCCACCTCCGCTCCTCCGGCCAGTCCGCAGGGGACGTCTCAGCCGGGGGGCGGGTACAATGTCATCCACCAGGCCTACCCCGGGCCAAACCCGAACCCGCGCTACCTGTATCTGGACCTGGGCGGCCAATGCGACCAGGTGCGCTGCCAGGTCTTCACCAAGTCCATGGTCTGCGTGATGGACCTGAGAATGTCCGGCAGCTACCACCAGGGATGGAATTCCGTGGCCTTCCCGGCGGGCTGGGACCAAAATCTGCCCCACGGAATCTACTATCTGGTCATATACTCTTCTAGGAACGGGATGGAGGTGCAAGGGCCAGGCCCGTTGCTCGCCTATATCTTGCGGTAGCTCAAAGTTGAGCAGGGTAGGGAGGGGAGCCAGGGCGGGCTTTGTGCTGTTTTGAAACGCGTTTTTGACAGGCAGGATTCGACGAAGCGAGGGAAAATGTGTTTCGCAAATTGGGTCTTCTAAGCCTGCTTGTCTTTCTCTGCGGGCAGGCTCGGCCTGGCCGGGCGGGCCTGCCTTTTTGGCTGGATTCCCCCTCCGGCCGGAGCAATCCGCACGACCCCAAGAACCCGGGTTTCATCCCCAGCGCCACCCCGGTGCAATGGCCCACCCTGCCTCCGCTTGCCAGCGCCAGCGCTTCGCCCACCGGCGGGCCTTCGGATACGGCCACGCCGACCGCCACCTCCACCCCGGCGGTGTCGGACACGGGTTCGCCCACGGCCGGGCCCTCGCCCTCCGCCAGCCCCACGGCCACGCCCAGCCTGCCTTCAAGCCCGACCCAGACTTTCACCCTCGGGCCCGCGGGCACGGACACGGACAGCCCCACCGCGACCGCCACGCCCACGGCCTCGGCCACTTCCAGCCCGAGCTTCTCGGCCAGCCCCACCGCCACGGCCACGCCCAGCTTCACGTCCAGCCCCACGGCCACCGTCAGCGCCACGGCGACGCCCAGCTCCACCGCGACCCCCAGCCCCACCCCCACGCCCCTGCCCACGGCCGGCGCGACCGTCCCCTACGTGGAATACGAGGCCGAAAACGCCTCCTATACCGGCACCCTGCTGGGGCCAAGCACCACCATGATCCTCAACGGCGCGGGCACCCTGGCCACCGAGATGGCGGCCGAATCGTCGGGCCGCCAGGCCGTGGAACTGACGGCCCAGGGCCAGCAGGTGAGCTTCAACGCCACGGCCGGCTTCAATTCCATCGTGGTGCGTTACATCATCCCGGACGCCAGCGGCGGGGGTGGCATCAACGCCACGCTCAGCCTGTACATCAACGGCAGCTTCGTCCAGGAACTGAACATGACCTCCAGGTATTCCTGGGACTACAAGAGCTGGACCTACCCCTACGACAAGAACCCGGCCGACGGCAGCCCCTTCCACCTCTACGACGAGACCCGCGCCCTGCTGGCCTCCAGCTACCCGGCCGGGTCCACCGTCACGCTGAAGGTGGGGCCCTCGGACACGGCCAGCTACTACGTCATCGACCTGGTCGACCTGGAACAGGTGGCCCCGGCCCTTTCGCAGCCGGCCGGCTCGCTTTCCGTTTCCAGCTACGGGGCCACGGGCAACGGCAGCACGGACGACACCACGGCCATCAACAACTGCATCAGCGCGGCCGAATCCAGCGGCAAGGTGGTGTGGTTCCCCGCGGGCACCTACCTGCTGACCGGGTCGCTGAACATCACCACCGGGGTCAGCCTGCAGGGGGCGGGCATGTGGTACAGCACCCTGCACGAGACCTCGGACGTGGCCATCCTGGCGCTGAACCTGAACAACGCGTCGTTCTACGTGGGGGACCTCTCGCTGTTCGGCGAGGTGGTCAACCGCAACGACAGCGTGTCGGACAACGGCATCAACGGGCACGGGGGGACGGGGTCGACGGTGAAGAACGTGTGGATCGAGCACACCAAGTGCGGCTGGTGGGTGGGCAACGTGGGGTCGGTGACGGGGGGGCTGACGGTGACGGGCTGCCGGGTGAGGGACACCTACGCCGACGGGATCAACTTCTGCAACGGGACGAGCAATTCCACGGTGACGCAGTGCCAGTTCCGCAACACCGGGGACGACGCCGTGGCCTCGTGGAGCCCCAGCGGGGGCGGGGTGAACAGCGGCAACACCTTCAGCTACGACACGGTGCAGTGCCCCTGGCGGGCCGACGGGTTCGCGCTGTATGGGGGCAGCAACAACAACATCGAGAACGACGTCTGCCTGGACACGCTGGACCAGGCCGGCATCATGGTGGAGCAGGGCTTCAGCTCCAACGCCTTCGGCGGCACCAACACCATCAGCAACAACACCCTGACCCGCTGCGGCGGCCAGTTCAACGGCCGGCAGTACGGGGCGCTCTATTTCTGGGGCAACCAGTCCGGCCTGGGCGGCTCCTTCCCGGTCTCGGGGCTTTCCATCGCCAGCCCCACCTACATGGGCATCGGCTTCGGGGGCGCCAACAACGCCGGGGGCGAGACCTTTGACAACGTCCAGATAGACAGCGCCGGCACCTACGGCATCCAGGTGGACAGCACGGCCTCGGGCAGCGCCAGCTTCAGCAACACCGTGGTCACCAACCCCTTCATCAAGGGGCTGAACAATCTTTCGTCCAGCTTCACCATCAACCAGGTCAGCGGCAACAGCGGCTGGTAAGGCATTCCCGTTTTCGGGTCAAAAGGGCTCCTCAGGGGCCCTTTTTTTGTGTGTTTTTTTGATGTTCCGCGCATCGCAATCGCCAAAAAAGAGGAGAACTAGCATTCAAAGTGGGAAGTATTTTGTCAGTAAAAGAAAAATAATTTATATGGAAAAAAGTCGGGGTGGCTCAAATTCGCCAAGGTGGATCGTAGCCAAGGTGCGCCGACATCAACAGGGTTTCAAATCGGCGCGATGCTTGTGAGGAATCCGTGAACCGCGTGAAGCGCGTGATGCTTTTGTTGACCGTCCTTGCCTCGGCCCTGGCCGCCACCGCGCGCGCCCTGGACTGCACCGCGGCCAGCGCCTCGATTTCGTACGAGGCGGACGACAACTTTTTCTTTTGGATCAACGGGAACCAGGTCGTCAACGGAACCCCGCACGATCCGGGGGCCCCGCCCGCCACGGCCATCATCCCGGTGTCCGATTTCGCGGCCTCCGGGAACCCGGATTATTTCGCGGCCGAAATCCAGAACACCACGGCGAATTCCATCGGCGGGGCCTGGGTCATCACGGTCAACTGCCAGGGGGGCGGCACCACCTACATCACCAACCTGGACGCCAGCTATTCCATGTACGACGACGTCAGCGGCGTGACGCCGCCCTCGGCCTATGGCGCCTACCAGTGGTACCAGCCGCAGTGGCAGGACGCCGGAAACCAGTTCAACCTCCCGCCGGTGGTGGCCCCCCCCATTTTCTGGTTCAGCCCGGCCCTGACCAATCCCAACGACGGGTCGGCCCTGAGCGTGCTCTCGGCCAAGGCAGACGGCACCCAGAATTCCACCAACGAGGTGCTCTACTTCCGCGAATCGGTGACCCTGCCCACTCCCGAGCCCACCCCCACGCCCTATCCCACGGTCTGCGGGGCCACGCCGTCCTTCGTGCAGTCCTCGGTGCTGACCAGCTCCGGCTGCGTCAACGGGGCGGCCAGCTCCTCCTTCAGCTACACGGTGCCCTCCAACCCCGGGCAGATACTCATCGCCCAGGCCGAATCCACCGGGCCGGTGGTCTCGGGGGTGACCTTCAACGGGGCCGCGCTGACCGCCCTGGGAACCCCGGTGGCCCAGTCCGCGGGCGGAAACATCTACACCTACTACATGGTCAATCCTCCGGCGGGAACCCACACCCTGGCCTTCGCCGCCACCAACGGCTGCAGCTGGAATCCGGTGGCCACGGTCTACCAGAACGTGGACACCTCCAACCCCTTCGGCGCCGTCCAGGTGAACACCGGCAACGCCAAGCCCTTCGTCGACACCATCACCACCCTGGGGCCCTACAGCATCATCCACGACCTGGTGGCCTTTCCCAGCGGGCCGGACGGCATCGCCACCTCGGGGGCCGACACGCAGCTTTTCGCCAACAACACCGGGGC
>JAJYGY010000273.1 GCA_021790555.1 bacterium | reverse complement strand
GAAGTCCAGCACGCGGGGGTAGGCCGAGGCCCCGGCGATGATCATCCTGGGCTTGTGCTCCAGGGCCAGGGCCCGCACCTTGTCCATGTCCAGGCGCTGGTCGTCCTCGCGCACGGGATAGCCCACGGCCTTGAAGAAGCGGCCCGAAAAGTTGGCCTTCAGCCCGTGGGTCAGGTGCCCGCCGCAGGAAAGGTCCATGCCCAGCACCGTGTCGCCGGGCTGCAGCAGGGCGAAGTACACCGCCATGTTGGCCTGGCTGCCCGAGGAGGGCTGCACGTTGGCGTGCTCGGCGTGGAAGAGCTTCTTGGCCCGCTCGATGGCCAGCTTCTCCACGGCGTCGTAGTTCTTCATGCCCTGGTAGTAGCGCCGCTCGGGATATCCTTCGGCGTACTTGTTGGTCATCACCGAGCCCTGGGCCTCCATCACCGCGCGCGAGGCGTAGTTTTCGGAGGCGATCATCTGCAGCTGCTCCTCCTGCCGCTTCTCCTCAAGCTTCATCAGCTTGGCCACGGCCGGGTCGGTCTTTTCCATGTGCTTGATCTTCATGCCTGCCATCCCAAAGTGGGTGATGCGCCGGAGGCGCTAGTATTTCCAGTTGAAGGCCAGCATCCCGCCCCGGCCCGAGGGCGCGGCGCGCCAGGCCAGGGACGGGGCCGGCGGAACCCAGGCCAGCCCGTGGTCGTGGTTGAACTTCTCGGCCGTGTGGGCGGCGAAGGCCAGGTCCCAGAGCCAGGACAGGGCGAAGATGCTTCCACCCCCGATGGTCAGGCCCAGCGAGGTGTCCTTGTTCTCGCCCTGGATGGAAGGGCCGGTCAGCTCGGTCAGCCCGAAGCCCCCCACGATGACCCCGAAGACCTCGGCCCCGGCCAGGGAATAGAAGCCGTTCTCGTCGTGGGCCTGGCGCAGGCCCCACCCGTGCAGCAGCACGCCCGGGAACAGGGCCGCCTTGAGGCAGGCCCCGGGCGACACCGGCTGCACCACCACGGTGACCTCGGCGGGCTGCTGGGTGATGTAGGTGTCCTCGAGCCAGGAATTGGCCGTGGTGGTGTGGGACACCGACCGCACCTCGCCCCAGGGGATGTGGAAGGGCGTGCCCAGGCCGTTCTTCACGTCCAGGAAGTAGGCGTCGAAACCCTTCACGTCGCCCTTCAGCACCTGGCCGTCCTTCAACACCACCGTGTCGGCCCGTCCCAGCGCCGGGAGCAGGGCCAGCAGCAGCAGACCAAAGCGCCATTTCCTCATGGAGACACCTCCTTTTTGGAGTATTGACCTCAACCCAGCCTGGCCGCCAGGGCGGGCCAGGCCTTTTCAAGCGCCTGCCGGATCTGAACCGCCACCTCGTCGTACACCGCCTGGTCGCCGTCCTGCGGGTCCCGGATGTCCGGGTCGGCCTCGCCGGCAAGCTCGCGCAGGGTGAAGACGCGCCCGGCCAGGCCGGGCATCTTCTTGAGAATCATGTCGCGGTGCAGGGCCGTGAAGGTGACGATCAGGGCGGCCTCCTCGGCCAGGCCCTTGGAAAGCGGCCGCGAGGCGTGGGGCCCGCCCGGCTCCAGGCCCAGGTTCCGCAGCGCCCGGGCGGCCTCGGGGGCCAGGGGCAGCCCGGGGAAGGCCGCCATGCCGGCCGAGGCGAAGGTGAAGCCCCCGCCCGGCATTCCGCCGGCGATGGCCTCGGCCATGGGCGAGCGCCCGGTGTTTCCCGTGCAGACGAAGAGCACTGTCTTGGCCATCAGCGGGCCCCACCCTCCAGGGAAGGTCTCATTTCCCGGCCAGGGCCCTGGCCCCGATGTCGCGGCGGTGGTGCTTGCCCTCGAATTCGATCCGGGCGGCCCCGCGGTAGGCCTGCTCCAGGGCCTGGGCGAGCCCCGGCCCCCGGCCGGCCACGGCGAAGACCCGGCCCCCCGAAGTCACCAGGGACCCGCCCTCCAGGCGGGTCCCCGCGTGGAAGACCAGCCCGTCCTCCTCGTTCCAGCCCTCCAGGCCGCGCACCGGCAGGCCCAGCTCGGGCCTGGCCGGGTATCCCCGCGAGGCCAGCACCACGCAGGCCGAGGCGCCCGGCTTCCAGGCCAGCGGCAGCGCCGGCTCCAGGTCGCCCCGGGCGCAGGCCAGCATCACGGCGGCCAGGTCGAAGTCCATGCGCGGCACCAGGGCCTGGGTTTCGGGGTCGCCGAAGCGGGCGTTGTATTCCACCACCTTGGGGCCGCGCCTCGTCAGCATCAGCCCCACGTAAAGGCAGCCGCGGTAGTCCAGGCCCTCGTCCAGCAGGCCCTTCAGGGTGGGCGCCAGGACCTCCAGCTCCACCCGCCGCATGGCCTCTTCGTCCAGGACCGGGGCGGGCGAATAGGCCCCCATGCCGCCGGTGTTGGGGCCCTGGTCGTGGTCGAAGGCGCGCTTGTGGTCCTGGGCCGAGGCCATGGGAAGCAGCCGCGCGCCGTCGCAGAAGCACAGCAGCGAGGCCTCCTCGCCCTCCAGGAAATCCTCCACCAGCACCCGGGAGCCGGAGGGGCCGAAGGAATTCTCCACCAGCATGGAGCGCAGGGCCGCTTCGGCCTCGGCCTGGGTGGCGGCCACCACCACGCCCTTGCCCGCGGCCAGCCCGTCGGCCTTCACCACCAGGGGCGCCGGCCGGGCCCGGACGTAGGCCGAGGCCCTTTCGAAGCTGTCGAAGGACTCGGCCCCGGCCGTGGCCACGCCGTGGCGCCGCATGAAATCCTTGGCGAAGGACTTGCTGCCCTCCAGCCGGGCCGCGTCGCGCCCGGGCCCGAAGACGGGCACGCCCTTTTCGCGCAGCCGGTCGGCCAGGCCCAGGCACAGGGGGTCTTCGGGCCCCACCACCACCAGGCCCACGCCCCGCGAAACGGCGAATTCGCACAGTCCGTCCAGGTCGCCCGCCTTCAGGGCCACCAGCTCGCCCAGCGCGGCCATGCCGGGGTTGCCCGGCGCGCAGTAGAGCCTTTCGCACAGCGGGCTCTGGGCCAGCTTCCAGGCCAGGGCGTGCTCGCGGCCCCCAGAACCGACCAGAAGGATCTTCAAGTCAACCCCAGCCAGAGATCAATGGAGAAAATGCCTCATGCCCGTGAACACCATGGCCATGCCGTGCTCGTCGGCCGCGGCGATGGATTCGGCGTCGCGCAGCGAGCCGCCCGGCTGGATGACGGCCTTGATGCCGGCCTTGGCCGCCTCGTCCAGGCTGTCGCGGAAGGGGAAGAAGGCGTCCGAGGCGAGCGCCGCCCCGGCGGCCCTGTCGCCGGCCATCTCCGCGGCGATCCTCACCGAGCCCACGCGGTTGGTCTGGCCGGGCCCCACGCCCAGGGTGCGCCCGTCCTTGGCGAAGACGATGGCGTTGGACTTCACGTGGGCGACCACCCTCCAGGCGAAGAGCAGGTCGCGCCATTCGTCCTCGCTGGGCTGGCGCCGGCTGACCACCTTGCAGTCGGCCCGGGAGGCGCGCTTCAGGTCCCTGTCCTGCACCAGCAGGCCGCCCACCACCTTCTTCATGGAAAGCCCTTCCCTGCCCATGCCGGGCACGCCCGGGGCCGCCCCGGCGGGCCCGGAACCCAGGCCGGGCACTTCCAGCAGGCGCAGGTTCTTCTTGGCCTTGAGGGCCTCCAGCGCGTCGGCCTCGAAGGAGGGCGCGGCCACGCATTCCAGGAAGGTGTCGCCGATCAGCTTGGCCATGGCCAGGTTCACCGGCCGGTTGGCGGCCACGATGCCGCCGAAGGCCGAGACCGGGTCGGCCTCGAAGGCCGTCCGGTAGGCCTGGTTGATGGCGCCTCCCCGGGGGGCCAGGGCCACGCCGCAGGGGTTGGCGTGCTTGATGATGGCCACCGCGGTCTCGTCGAATTCCTTGACCGTCTCCAGGGCCGCGTCCAGGTCGGCGATGTTGTTGTAGGAAAGCTCCTTGCCGTGCAGCTGGCGGCCCGTGGCCACGCAGGGCTCGTCCTGGGGGCCCACCTGGCGGTAGAAGGCGCCCTGCTGGTGGGGGTTTTCGCCGTAGCGCAGGTCCTGGGCCTTGACGAAGCCCAGGTTGAGGCGCTCGGGGAAGTCGCGCCCGCCTTGCAGCTGGTGCTGCAGGTAGGCGTGGATGGACCGGTCGAAGGCCGCGGTGTGGGCGAAGGCCTCCACCACCAGCGACTCCAGGGTGGCGTCGCCCACCTGGCCGCCCGTGGACTTCATCTCGTCCAAAACGGCGCCGTAGCGGGCGGGCTCCACCACCACGGCCACGGAACGGAAGTTCTTGGCGCCGGAGCGGATCATGGAGGGGCCGCCGATGTCGATGGTCTCGATGGCCTCCTCGAAGGAGCAGCCCGGCCGGGAGACCGTCTTCTCGAAGGGATACAGGTTGACCACCACCATGTCGATGGGAGCGATGCCGTGCTTTTCCACCGTGGCCACGTGGGAGGGGTTGTCGCGCAGGTGCAGCAGGCCGCCGTGGATGACCGGGTGCAGGGTCTTGACCCTGCCGTCCAGCATCTCCGGAAAGCCGGTGACCTCGCTGATGTCCTTGACCTTCAGGCCGGCCTCGCGCAGGGCCTTGGCCGTGCCGCCGGTGGAGATGAGCTCCACCCCGAAGGAGGACAGTCCCTGGGCGAAGTCCACGATGCCGGCCTTGTCCGAGACCGACAGCAACGCGCGCTTGATTTTCACCACGATGGTTCCTGAAAAAGGGGCGGGTTGGGCCCGGAGACCGGGCCCCGGTCCCCCCGGCGCTATTCCTTGCCTTCCACCGCCGTCTTCAATTCCTTGCTGGGCTTGAATTTGACGGCTTTTTTGGCGGGCACCTGCACGGCTTCGCCGGTCTTGGGGTTGCGGCCCACCCGGGCGGCGCGTTCCTTCACCGTGAACACGCCCAGGCCTCCCAGCACCACCTTGGGCTCGGTGCGCAGGGCCTCGGTCAGGGTTCCCAGGATGGCATCCAGGGTCTTTTCGATTTCAGCCTTGGGCTGGCCGGACCTGGCCGCCGCCTTGTCGACAAATTCGCTTTTGGTCATGAGTCTCCTTCAGTGAAAAACGGGAAACGAAAAACGGGCAATTCCAGAAGGATACCGGGAGACGGCGCCCAGGTCAACCCCTGGAAGGGATTTCCCTTTCCATATAATAGGGGGTTTTGGAAAGCAGGGATTCCAACGCGCCCCGGAACTCCCCGGCCCGGGGCCCCTTGAAATAGTCCCCGTGGCCGTATCCCGGCATCACCAGCAGGCTTTTGGGCCCCTTCCAGGACCCGGCGATTTTCTCCCCCATCCACAAGGGGATGGTGCCGTCGGCCGCGCCCTGCACCACCAGCAGGGGTGGAAGCCCGCGGTCCTCCGGCCCCCTGGAAAGCGCGGAGCGGATGGGCTCCAGCCCCCGGGGCACCAGCAGCCAGCCCAGGCAGGGCGCGGCCCAGCCTGGAAACCCCATCTTTTCAAGGTTCCAGACCCCGATGGAGCGGAAATCCGTGAAAGGAGCCAGGGCCGCCACGGCCGAAATCCCGCCCTGGCGGGCGGCCAGCATCAGGGCGTAGGCCGCGCCCATGGAAAAACCCACCACCGCGCAGGGCTTGCCCGGGTCCAGGGACCGCGCCTGGGCCAGGGCGGCCTGGCAGTCCTCAAGAAGCCCCGTCCGCGAGGGGCTTCCAAGCGAATACCCGAAACCCCGGTAGTCCAGGGCGAAGGTGTCGTATCCCCACCGCGGCAGGAAGGAGAACTGGCCCCACTGGTCGTCCAGGTTGCCGGCGTTTCCGTGCAGGTACAGCACCAGGGGTTTGGACCCGGAACCTTCCCCGCCCGGCACGAACCAGCCGGAAAGCCCGGTGCCGTCCGCGCTGTGGAAGGCCACCAGGCGCGCCGTGGGCGGGGGCGCGGCCTGGGCCGGCACGGGCCAGGGCGCGAAATAGCACTGCGACACCACCCAGTCGTCCCGCCGCAGGACCGCCAGGGCCAGGGCCGCGGCCAGGGCCAGGAGCCCCAGCAGGGCCAGGGCCCTCCCGGCCCCCTTCCCCACCCCCCCGCTTGCTCCGGATTTTCTCTTGGTCTGGGACACACGCGCCTCCCGCGACGCCTGAAGGACCCTTTCCGCGGCCCGGTCCCGCTACTGCCGCGGCAGCACGGCCAGGCGCCCCTGGTAGGCATGCCCGTCCACCACGGCCACCACCAGGTACACGCCGCCGGGCAGCGCCCCGCCCCCGGAATCCCTGCCGTCCCAGGCGCAAAGGCCCCGGCGGATCTGGTCCTGGTCCGGCGCCAGGGTCTTCACCAGGCCGCCGGCAAGGTCGTAGACGTACAGCGCCGCCCGGCCGCCACCGGGCGGGAAGCTCAGGGTCAGCGCGTCCGCCGAGGAGGGGTCGTAGGGATCGGGCCAGGCCAGCACGCGGCCCGGGCTGCCCCCCGCCGAGGGCGTGGGGCTTGCCTGGGCCACTTCAAAGGGATATTCCCCCAGGACCTGGGCCGTCAGCGAAAGCGGGCCGACGCTGAGGGTGAAGAGGTAGGGCCCGGCCGGGACCACGGATCCCGCCTGCAGGCCGTCCCAGTCCAGGTCCGGGGGCAGGCACTGGCCCAGGCTGGCCAGGGGGGCCGGCCGGCCCGTCGCCGTGAAGGGGGACCGCAGTACCAGGCCCGGCGCCGAAACGTAGGAGTAGCCCCCCGCCAGGGCGGCCACGGTGACCGTGACCCCTCCTTCCCGTCGGTCCACCTCGGCCAGGAAGGCGAAGCCCGGCGTGGCCGTGGGGGTGGGGCTGGGAGAGGCCGTGGGGCTGAAGCTGGGGGTGCGGGTGACCGTGAGGCTGGGGGTCAGGCTGGGCGTGGGGCTGACCGTGGGGATGGCGGCCTCCAGGCCGGCCACCAGTCCCGAAGCCGGGCTGCCCAGGCCCGTGCAAAGGTCGTAGCCCGCCACGGCCTGGTACACCGTGGCGGCATGGGAGGTGTACCCGGCCAGCGAATCGTCGCTGCCGTCGGCGATGTCGTGGAAATCCGCGGCGTAGGTCGAGGGATTGGAGGCCAGGGAATAAAGGTAAGGGTTGGCGAAGCCCAGCCTGGGCTTGCCCTGCCGCGCGGCCGACTGGCTGACCAGGGCCGACACCGCGGCCCACAGGGGCGTGGCCGCGCTGGTGCCGCCGATGAAGTACTGCGTGCCGTCGTCGGCGTAGATGAAGAGGTCCGTGGCCACCATGGACACGTCCGGGATGTTGCGGTACTGGGTGCTGCCCCCGCTGGTCCCCAGCAGGGGCGCCTGCCAGCTTGGGATGGCAAGGCCCGTGACCACGCCGCCCCCGGTGGCCCCGTCCAGGTAGCTGGGATCGTTCCAGGCCGTCTCGGACACGTAGCTGCCGGCCGACCCGCCGTCGTTGCCGCTGCTGAAAAGCTGCGTGCCGCCCACCACGGTCATCAGGCTGCTGGAACAAATGGGCTCCTGGCCCACCACCGGGTTCTTGCCGTTGGCCCCGCCCCAGTACACCCCGTTGTCGCCCGAGGCCTGGTAAAAGCCCTGGCCCTGGGCCTCCAGTTCCTCGAAAAGGGTCGTCAGGAAGGGATCATAGTTCCCGGACCCGGTCCAGGGCCAGCTCCAGGAGCAGCTCACCTGGCCGGCCAGGTCGTCCTCGGCGATGCGGCTGATCAGGTCGTCGGAGTTGGGGTCGTTGTAGGGCTCCTCGTACACCAAAATGCTGGCGCCCGGGGACATGGACATGGCCATGTCGATGTCCAGGGCCACCTCGCTGTTGGAGGCGTTGCTGCCCGTGAGCGGGGGGGCCGGGCTGGGCTCGTCCACGGGCACGATGGTGATGGGCGGCAGGGCCAGGGGCGGCGAGCAGGCGGCCGCGTAGGAGGTGATGTCCGAGGGGTAATAGTTGTCGAACTCCACCAGGCCGATGGTCTGGCCGCTTCCGTCCAGGCTGGTGCCG
>JAJYGY010000167.1 GCA_021790555.1 bacterium | reverse complement strand
TGTACTTGCGGCGGACGCGGTCCCTTTCCCGGGTCTCCTCCTCCAGGCGGAAGGCCGCCAGCACCCCGTACTTGGTCGCCATCCAGGCCACCAGGCCCCCCAGGCAGGTGAGCAGGGCGTACCAGATCAGGCCCTGGGGGGGTTCAAAGGCGACGTTCATGTCCATGCGGTCCTTTCCAGAAACGGGCGGCTCAGGCGGCTTCGATGCTGAAGCGGGCCGTCACCGCCACGGCCGGCTTGAGCATGGCCCACACCGGGCAGACGCTCTTTTCCGCCTCCTCCAGGGCCCGGCGCACGGCGGCTTCGTCCAGCCCCGCGCCGCGGCAGACGAAATCCATCTCCACCGAGGTGATCACGGTGGGGTGCTCGTCCCTGCGGCGGGCGTGGACGCGCACGCTCAGGCCTTCCAGCGGCTGGCGCGCCCGGCGCAGCAGCAGGGCCAGCGTGTTTCCGGCGCAGCCCGCCAGGCTGGCCAGCAGCAGCTGCAGGGGGGTGAAGCCCTGCAGGTCCTGGCCTTCCTGGGTGGGGTAGTCCATGCGCACCCGGTGCCCGCCGGCGCGGGCCTCGATGCGCATCAGTCCGAGGTGTTCGGCTTCCACCTGAAGTTCGCTGGGCATGGCGGCCTCCTTTCCAAAGGGGATGCCTTTCGGCCAAGCATGGCCCCCTTTGGGGAAGGAAGGAATGACCCCGGTCAAGCCCCGCTTCAGCCGGCCGCGCGGGCGTACTGCCTGGGCAGGGGCGTGCCGGCCTGGCCCAGCTCGCGGGCCGCCCGGAAGGGCCAGTGGGGGTCGCGCAGCATCTCCCGCGCCAGCAGCACCAGGTCGGCTTGGCCGTCGCGGATGATCCGGTCCGCCTGGGCGGCCTGGGTGATCATCCCCACCGCGGCCGTGGCGATCCCGGCGCGGCGGCGCAGGGCCTCGGCGAAGGGCACCTGGTAGCCGGGGCCCGCGGGGATGGAGGCCCGGGCCGAGGCCCCTCCCGAGGAGCAGTCCACCAGGTCCACGCCCTCGGCCTTCAGCAGGCCGGCCAGCTCCACGGACTGATCCAGGTCCCAGCCCCCCTCCACCCAGTCGGTGCAGGAAAGCCGCACCGTCAGGGGCAGCCCGTCCGGCCACACGGACCGCACGGCGCGGACGGTCTCCAGGGCCATGCGGGTCCGGTTGGCGAAGGTTCCGCCGTACTCGTCCTGGCGCCGGTTGCACAGCGGCGAAAGGAAGCTGTGCAGCAGGTAGCCGTGGGCCGCGTGGATCTCCAGCCACCGGAACCCGGCGCGCGCGGCGCGCGCGGCCGCCGCCTGGAAGGCCTCCCGCACCTGGGCGATGCCCGCCTTGTCCAGGGCCTGGGGCCGGGCGTGGCCCGGCGCGAAGGGCTCGTCCCCCGCGCCCACCGGCTGCCAGCCGCCTTCGGCCGGCCCCACCGCGGGCCCGGAGGGGGAGGCCTTCCAGGGGGCCGCCGTGGAGGCCTTCCATCCGGCGTGGGCCAGCTGGATGCCGGGCACGGCCCCCTGCCGGTCCAGGAACCGGGCGATCCGGGCGAAGGGCTCCACCTGGGCGTCCTTCCACAGGCCGGCGTCGTCCGGCGAGATGCGGCCGCGGGCCTCCACGGCGGTGGCCTCGGCGATGACCAGGCCGGCCCCGCCGGCGGCGCGGGCGCCCAGGTGCACCAGGTGCCAGTCGTCCACCATGCCGTCCTGGCAGCTGTACTGGCACATGGGCGACACGCCGACGCGGTTGCGCAGGGTCACGGACTTGAGGGTGAATGGATCAAAGAGTCCAGGCATGGCTGATTCTCCAAGCGGTCAGGGGATGAGCACGATCTTGCCGAAGGATCCGGGCTTCATGATTTCCCCGTGGGCGGCGGGGGCCTCGGCCAGGCCGAAACGCCGGCCCACCACCGGCTTCAGCGTGCCGTCCTTCAGGCCCTCCAGGAGGGCGGCGTGGATGGCGGATTCGTCGCGGGGCGTGGCCGCGAAAAGGGTCATGCCCAAAATGGCGGCCTCGCGGCTCATGGCCGCGCGCGGGTCGATCTCCACGCTGCCCCGGCTTCCCACCACCACCACCCGGCCGCCCATGGCCAGGGCCTTCAGGTCCGCGCCCAGGTTCAGGTTGGCCAGCATCTCCACCACCACGTCCACCCCGGCCCCGCCGGTCAGCTCCATCAGCCGGTCCAGGTGGGCGGGGTCCCCGTGGTCCAGCACGTGGTGGGCGCCCTGCTCCTTGACCATCACCCTTCCCTTTTCCGTGCCGGCCGTGCCGAAGACGGTCAGGCCGGCGCGCCGGGCCAGCTGCACGGCGGCCACGCCCACCCCGCCGCTGGCCCCGTGCACCAGCACGCTTTCGCCCGGCCGGGCCAGGGCGCGGTGGAATAGGGCCTGGTAGGCCGTGCCGTAGGGCACCCCCAGGGCCGCCCCCTGCTCGAAGGAGGCCGTGTCCGGAAGCGGATGGACCTGCCTCTCCTGGCACAGGGCGGCCTGGGCGTAGGCGCCGTGAAGCCCCGGCGCCACGCCCTTGAAGTACACGCGCTGCCCCGCCTCAAAGCCCTTCACCCCCTCTCCCACGGCCTTCACCACCCCGGCCCCGTCCCCGCCGGGCACGGCGGGAAGTTCGGGCCTGCGCGGGTAGCTGCCCGAACGGATGTAGGCCTCCACCGGATTGACCCCCGCGGCCTTCACCTCCACCAGAACCTGGCCCGGGCCGGGCTTGGGCTCGGCCAGCTCCTCGATCTTCATCACGGACGGATCGCCGAATTCGCGCATCACGACGGCTTTCATGGTTTCCTCCACGTCAGGGAAAGGTCATGCCAGGGGCTTCGGCCCCGCGCGAAGCGGGGCCCCATGCTTTCTTTCGCATTTTCTTTTCGGAGGGATTGAGCGGGATTCCGGGGGGGCGTCTTTCGCGGGCTCCGGAGGCCGCCTTCAACAGCAAAGGGCCCGTTCCCGCAGCCACCGGTCATAGTATTTTTCCAGCCAGTCCAGGGCGGCCGCGTTGCCCCCCATGTCCCGGCCCCTCTTTTCGCTTTCGATCCACTTGTGGACGCGGATTTCCTCCAGCGACCGGAGAATGATCACCTCCGCGTCCCCGCGACGTTCTCCCGCAGGCTCCATGGTCATGAGCGCCTCTCAAGCGTCTTTGCCGGCAAGCCCCAACACCTTGTAAACCTTCACCGGTTCCTTGCGCCCCTTGATGCTCAGGGGCTCCAGTTCCTCCACCCGCACCTCGTCGCGCACCTTCTCGTAGGTCCCTTCGGAAACCAGCACGCCCCCGCCCTCGCACACGGCGCAGAGGTTGTCGCTCAAAGTCACGTTGTCGCCGATGGCGGTGTATTCCAGCTTCTGCCCGCCCCCCAGGTTGCCCACCACCATGTCGCCGGTGTTGATGCCGATGCCGATCTGCTTGGCGATTTCGCCGCGCCGTTCGCGCTGGCGGTTGAGCTTGGAGAGGGCCTCCTGGATGCGCAGGGCCGCCTTCACCGCCATCAGGGGGTGGCTGGATTCCCCCTCCCGCAGGCCGAAGAGGGCCATGGTGGCGTCTCCCACGTACTTGTTCACCTGGCCGCCGTACTTTTCGATGAGGATGGACTGGGTGCCCAGGTATTCGTTGATGACGTTGACGACCTGCTCCGGCTGCATGGTCTCGGACATGGCGGTGAAGCCGCGCACGTCGGAGAAATAGACCGTGGCCTCCACCCGGCGGCTGCGCACGCCGTCCTTGGCCTCGTCGCTGAGCACCTCGTTCATCACGTCGGAGGACACGTAGCGGCTGAAGGCCCCCATCAGGGCCCGCTTCTGGCTCAGGTTCTTGGACATCTCGTTGAAGGCGTCGGTGAGGGCCCCCAGCTCGTCGCGGCTCTTGATGTTGATCTGCTGGTCGAAGTCGCCGCCGGCGATGGCCAGCACGCCCTGGCGCAGCCGGCCCATGGGCCGCACCAGCCAGGAGACCACCAGGGAACTGAGCAGGATGCCGAAGACCAGGGCCCCCAGGGTGATGGCCGCCAGCTTGATGGTGGCGCTGCGCACCACCCGGCGGATGACGCCCCGGTCCATGGCCAGGTGCACCGTGCCCAGGGGCCGGTCCACCAGCTTGGAGCGGATGGGCTCGCTGATGTCGTAGAGCACGCGCCCGTCTTGCTCGTAGAGGGGATAGGCGGAATCGTCCTGGCCGCTGGGGAGGTAGTCCGGCCGCTGGTAGGGGGTGCCGTTCTTGCTCAGCACGCTGTCGGCCAGGATGGTGCCGTCCGTGCCCACCACCTGGGCCTCCAGAACGCCCTCGTTGCCCACGGTGGCCGGCCGCGAGAAGGCCTCCAGCACGTCCTTCCACAGGGCGCGGGCCCGCCCGGCCAGGCCGCCGGAGGAGGCCGCCGGCGCCGCCACGGCCTCCTTGGGGCCGCTCTGCACCGCCTGGCTGACCAGCACGGCCAGCTGGAGCGTGTCCAGCGGCACGATGGCCTCGGAGGCGTCCGAGGCCAGCCCGCGGGCGATGGTGGCGCCGCGCTCGCGCACCTCGTAGCCCAGGTCGCGGTTCTGCTGCACCGTGACGAAGACGCCGATGACCGCCATGATCACCATGACCATCAGCCCGATGAAGAAGGCGAACTTGCGGCCCAGGGGGACCCTCAGGCCCGCCCGCGCCGCCGGCTTCGCCGCCCCTTCCCTGCCCGGTTTTTCTTCCGGCTTCGCCATGCGACTCAAGACCGAGTGGAAAAACGGCCCTTGACGGACTTCACGTCGTAGACCTGCAGGGGCTCCTTTTTGCCCTTCACCCGGATAGGCTCCAGCGCCTCGACCTCGGCCCGGTCCTTCACCAGGCTGTGGGTGGCCTCCGAGATCATCACCACGCCGGGCCTGCCGTTGGCCATCAGGCGGGCCGCGGTGTTGACCGTGTCGCCGATGACGGTGAAGTCGAACTTCTGCTGGCTGCCCATGTTGCCCGAAACCACCTCGCCGCTGTTGATGCCGATGGACACGCCGAAGGTCTCCTGCCCGCGGGCCCGCCGCCCGGCGTTGAGCCGCTCCACCGCCTGCTGGCATTCCACCCCGGCCGCGCAGGCCAGGTAGGCGTGGTCGGGGTTGGGCTGGGGCACGCCCCAGACCGCCATCACCTCCTCGCGCACGAACTTGTCGATGTGGCCGTGGTACCTGGCGATGACGTCGGTCTGCGCGGTGAGGTACTCGTTGAGCAGCTGCACGAACTCCTCCGGGTCCATGGTCTCGGCCACCGCGTGGATGCCGTGGACCAGGGAGAAGAAGCAGGTCGTCATCTTGCGCTCGCCGCCCAGGCGGGTCAGCTTGCTGGGGTCGGTGAGCAGCTCGTTCATCAGGGCCGAGGAGGTGTACTTGGAGAAGGCCGCCTTCAGGGTCTCGTTCTCGGCCAGCGACCGGGTCATGCCGTTGTAGGCCTCCACCAGGTCGCCCAGCTCGTCGTTGCGCCTCACCGGGATGGCGCGGCCGAACTCGCCTTCGGAGACCGCCTTCACCCCCTGCACCAGGAAGTCCACGGGTTTCAGCAGCACGCGCACCATCAGCAGGGTGAACAGCAGGGCCAGCACCAGCATGGCCAGCGC
Source organism: bacterium (assembly GCA_021790555.1). Classification (GTDB taxonomy): domain Bacteria; phylum Oederibacteriota; class JAJYGY01; order JAJYGY01; family JAJYGY01; genus JAJYGY01. Next base: position 2,340 of record JAJYGY010000167.1, on the reverse strand, counting down.
CAGAGCCACGATCCGGGTGGCGGCTCTTCCCACGGCCTGGCCCACCAGGTCGCTGCGCAGGGCCAGGTGCACCATGCCGATGTGCTGGCCGGTCTGCTTCTGCACGATGGGCACGGCGATGTCGAAGACGCGGTGCCCGCGGTAAAGGTAGATGGGGTAGGGGTTGTCCGGGGGGCTGGCCGCCTGGAGGAAGGCGGGGGCCTGGTACTTCTGCTGCACGCGGGTGCGGTCGCTGTCCGAAAGGATGACACCGTTGGCGTCGGTGACGGTGGCCTCGAGCACGCCGAAATTCTTGAAATTCTGCTGCTGCCGGGTCCGGACCAGGTCGCGCCACACCTGGTGGAGAAGGTCCGGCTGCGGGCGGTTCAGCTCGTCGAGCCCCTCGGACTGGACGCTCTGGCTGGTGAGCACCGCCTCGGTGAGGTCGTCGCCCGTGATCATGGCCTCGGCCTCGTTGGCGGCCAGGTTCTTGGCGATGGTGGCGCCGCGTTCCCGCACCTCCCTTCCCAGGTCCTGGCTTTCCTGGCTGTAGACGAACCAGGTGACCCCGGCCATGGTGACGCCGATCACAAGCGCGGTGATGACGGAGAACTTGACGAAAAGGGAGATGCCGACTTTCCTGCCGGAGGAGGGCTTGCCTGCCGCAACGGCCTTGGAACCAGGGCGCGGGGCCTTGGCCGGCGCTGCGGACGCGGAGGTTTTGACGGGAGGCTTCGCCATGGGCCTTTGCGAAAAGACGTTGATTTTCAACGTCATTTCCGAACACATTAGCAACCCCATACCCCATTGTCAAGTAGAATGTCAGAATGCGCGTCAATCGCCATGAGCGTTAATTTTCCCTTGACTGGAACCCAACATGATTTATACTGTCAAGAAAATGCTTATAAATTGGCCCTTTTCAATGCCCTCGGCATTGCCCTCGGCAGGGAGTCGAATGAAAGAGAAATCTTTCGGTGCCAGGCTCGTGCTTTCGTCCCGCTGGGCCTTTTCATTATTCTCTGCCTGCGCCCTGCTCCTGACCATCGCGGCCGCCAGACCCAAGCCCGCACCCAGGCCCGCGGCCAAGAAACCCGCGGCTCCGGTTCCCACCGCCACCCCTGTGCCCAGGCCGCGCGAGGTCCTCTTTTTCGAAACCCGCCTCAACGGAAAACTGACCCTGTGCCGGCTCACCCCGGACGGTTCCAACCTGGCCTACCTGGACGAAGCCGGCCAGGCTTTTGTCCCGGCTCCCTCCTTCACCAACCAGGGGGACGACTGGTCCCCGGCGGCCTCGCCCGACGGCAGCCAGATCGCCTTCTATTCCGACCGCGGCGGAGCCTCCAACCTGTGGATGATGGACAGCGACGGGTCGCAGCAGCGCCAGGTCACCCGTTCGGACGTCGACATCTGCCCCATGGACCTGGTGCGCGCCGGCCAGGCGGCCTTTTCCCCGGACGGCAGGCGCCTGGCCTTCCTGGACCAGGGGGACATCTGGATCGACGACCTTTCCAGCGGGCAGCTGGGCAGCTTCACCACGCGCCACGGCGTCAGCGCCTTCGACTGGGCCCCGGACGGAAAATCCATCGCCTACGTCCAGGACGGCACCCTTCACCTGATGGACTACGACAGCCGCCAGGACAGGGTGCTGCTGGAGCACACGGTGGACTGGCCGGTGGTGCAGTTTGAACCGGGCAAGGGGGGCCGCGTGCTGTTCTTCCGCAATGGAGCCTGGCTGGTGGACCTGAAGACCGGCGACCTGACCCACCTGTACACGTCCTGGCTGACCCCCAATTCCGTGTCCTTCGCGCCCCAGGGCGGAAAGATCTGCATGCTGGCCGATTCCCCCGAGCACCGCGCCGAGGCCTACAGCGTGGACCTTTCCGGCAAGGCCACCCAGGTGACGGAGGGGGGCGCCGAGGCCTGCCTCTTCTCGCAGGACGGCAGGAGCCTCTACTTCCTGCGCCAGGGCCAGCTCTGGGTCATCGGCGTGGACGGGCGCGGGGCCCGGCCGCTGACCTACACGCGGGTCTACCAGCCCGTTTCCCAGAAAATCCTCATCTCCTCGCGGGAGGGACAATGAAGGGTCTAGGCTGGCTTGCCGCGGGCCTGCTGGTCCTGGCCCTGCTGCCGGCGGGGTGCAAGAAACCCCCGCCCCCCCCGCGCCCCACCCCGGTTCCCACGCCCACGCCGCTGCCGGCCCAGGACAGGATCGGCTACACCTTCAACGGCAGCCTGTACGCGGTCAGCCTTTTCGGCGGGCAGCCCGAGCTGGTCTGGGGCCGGGGCGACGAGGCGGTGTGGTACCCCTGCGCCAGGCCGGACGGCAGCGGCTACGCGGCCTGGATCTCCAAGCCCGACGGC
>JAJYGY010000264.1 GCA_021790555.1 bacterium | reverse complement strand
GGCGGAAATAGAGGTCCTTGCGGAATCGGCCGCGCGCCACCATCGCGGGCAGATCCTGGTTGGTGGCGGCGATGAAGCGCAGGTCCACCCGCCGGTTCCTGGAATCCCCCAGGGCGCGGACTTCGAAGGTTTCGAGTGCCCGCAGCAGTTTGGCCTGCAAGTCCGGGGGGACTTCCCCCACCTCATCCAGGAAAAGGGTGCCGCCCTGGGCGGACTGGAAAAGCCCCTCGCGGTGCTCGGTGGCCCCCGTATCAGCTCCCTTCCGGGCGCCGAACACCTCCGCCTCGAAGAGGGTCCCCGGGATGGAACCGGCGTTCACCGCCACGAAGGGGCCGTCGCGGTATTCGGAGTACTCGTGCAGCTCGCGGGCAACCAGTTCCTTGCCCGTCCCGGATTCGCCGGTGACCAGAACCGTTTCCTGGCTTGGGCCCAGCTTCTCCACCATCCGGTAGACCCGCTGCATCGCGCGGGACCTTCCCACCAGGCGGCCCCGGCCGCCCGCCAGGCTGGAGATCTCCTGGCGGAGCTGCTCGTTCTCGCGCACGAGGCGGCGCCTCTCCAGGGCCTTGTACACGGCCACCTGCAGTTCCTGCTGGGTGAAGGGCTTGGCCAGGTAGTCCTGGGCGCCCCGCTTGATCACTTCCACCACGCTTTGGATGGCCGAATAGGCCGAGATCACGATGACCGGAAGATCGGGCCGCTGGCGCTTGAGCGAGGCCACGAGTTCCTCGCCCGGCATGCCGGGCAGCCGCAGGTCCGTGACCACCAGGTCGAAGCCGCCCGGCTCCAGGGCCTGGCGGGCCTCCTCGGCGCTGCCCACGCACAGGCTGTCGTAATCCAGGCGGCCCAGCATGGCGCCCAGAAGGTGGCGCATCCCTTTCTCGTCGTCCACCACGAGGATTTTCGGCTTCTGGCTCACGACCCGCTCCGGGAAAAGGACGCGCGGGGCGTCCGCGGCAGCCGGATGGCGAAAAGGGCCCCCCTGGGCCTGGCCCGCGAGGCGGTGATGCTGCCCCCGTGCGCCTCCACGATGCTGCGGGCGATGGCCAGGCCCAGGCCGCTGCCGCGGGGTTTGGTGCTGAAGAAGGGCTTGAAAAGGTTTTCGGGCGGCTGGCCCTGGAATCCGGGGCCCTGGTCCCGCACCACCAGCCGCCATCCCGCGCGGTGCCGGCGGAAATCAAGGCCCACCGTGCCCCCCTTGGGCATGGCCTGCATGGAGTTCGTGAAGAGGTTCAGGAACACCTGCTTGAAGCGCTCGGGATCGACCCTGAGGACGGCCTTGCGGACCGGGAGGCGGAGGCGGTAGGCGGCCGGCTGGCCCTGCAGGGCGTGGTTCCAGGCCTCGGCCGCGAGCGCGCCCAGGTCGGTGGGCCGTGGTTCCAGTCGCAGGGGGCGGGTGAAATCCAGGAGATCCCGCACCAGGCGCTTGCAGCGCCCGCTTTCCGAATCGATCTCCTTCAGCCATTCCAGCGCGGCCTGCCCGGCCTCCCGGGACGCCATCTGGGCCGCTCCCTGGATCACGGCCAGGGGATTGTTCAATTCGTGGGCCAGGCGGGCGGACATCTGGCCGAGGGCGGCCAGCTTTTCCGCCTCGGCCAGCCTGCGCTCGCTTTGAAGCGCGCGCCGCAGGGCCCTTTCACGCTGCCGGCGCTGGCGGTCGCGGGCCATGAGGCTGCGGGCCAGGGTCCGCGCCAGGAGGCCGACTTCATCCCCTTCGGGATAGGCGTTCAGGGTCCTCAGCGGGGCGCCACCGGATTCGGCCTGGCCTACCTGCCTGGTCAGGCGGTTGAGGGGTTCCACGGCCCAGCCGCTCAGCCGGGCGGCCAGGACCCCGGTGCCCACCAGGGCCACGTAGAGGACCACGATCATGGCCACCAGCATACGGCCCGCGGGCAGGTAGACCTGGGAGGCCGGCTGCCGGATGACCACCCGGAGGTCCCCCGGCTCCACCCTGGCGAAGGCGCTCAAGACCTGGTCGCCCGAGGAGTCCCGGAAGGAACACAACCCTTCCCCCTTGGCCAGGGCCGCCTCCACGTCTGCATCGCCCGCCAGGTCGGCCAGGGGAGAAATGCCCGCCGGGCCGGCCAGGGCGAGGCCTTTGCCGTCCACGATCAGGGCCGACCCCTCCTCCCCGATCCGGCCGAAATCCTCCTTGCCGAAGCCGTGGAAGGAAGGGAAAAAGACGGCCGAGAGAAGGGCGCGGGCGCGGCCCCCGGCCCGCACCAGGGCGCTCACCACCAGGCCCGTCCGTCCGTCCCTGGTCCTGTAGGATCCCGTCACCAAGGGCCTGCCCGGGACCTCCAGGCGCCTGATTTGGACCAGGAAAAACGCCGTGGGGGGAAGTTCCGCCCGGGTCATGCCGGGCTGATTGCGCAGCCAAAGGCGCCCGTCCGGAAGCAGGACCTGGAGGTTGTCGATGAGTTCGGTGGCGGCGGTCACCAGGGAGAATTCCGTCTCCAGGGGTCCCTTCGGCTGGCCCAGGAAATTGGGCCTTCGCGCCAGGTTTCCGACCGTGAGGGCGACATGATGGAGCCCGAGGCTGAGGCGGTCGGCGAGGCCGCGCGCCAGTGCCAGCTGGGCCTGCTGGGACTGCCGCCGCAGGTTTCCGTAGGCCTGCCAGACCAGGAATCCCCCCACCAGGGCGGCGCTGGCGGTGGCCAGGGCCACGCTCAGCAGGATCAGCTTGTGGCGCAGGCTGAGGTGCCGTTTTGGAGTGTCCTTTGGCATGGGCGACTGGAGCGGAAATCCTGGCCCAAAGCGGCCGCGCGGGGCCGTCATGGAATATGGACTCCCGGATCCGGGCCAGGATCCGGGCGGGCGCCAGGCCGGCGCCTGGCCCGGAACATGCACACGGCATGCCAGCACCGGCCGCAAGGATTTCATGCCGTTTCAGGACAAGAGGCAGGGCTGGACGGGGAAGGTTCCTTCAAAAGTGCGACATTTTTGTATGGCTTTACGCCTTTCTTTCCACCCGCTTTTCCACGAACCATCCGATGGTGTAGAGCAGGGCCAGCCAGATCACGGGCAGGAGGCGGTTGCCCAGGAAGGGGTATTCCACCAGCAGGAAAAACCATTCCAGGGGCCGGGAATGGGAGGCGGAAAAGAAGCCCCTCAGCACCACGTACACCAGCAGTTGAAAGCCGACCACCGCGGCCGGGAGGCGCCAGCGCCAGGCGAGTCCGTCCAGGAATTTCGGCGTTTTCATCGTCCCTCCTCAGGCGGCTTCAGCGCCGCGAATCCAGCAGTTGCTTCAGCCTTTCACAGATCCCCTCGGGATGGTCCAGGCTGCGCACCACGGCCATGCGGACCCCGCCCGGCCCCAGCAGGATCAGGTGGCCGTAGTGCAGGGGCCCGCCCAGCACTCCCTTGCGCAGCATGTAATTGGTCATCCTGGAAAGTTCCCAGGATTCGGCCTGGGGGGCGCGTCCCGGGGCCTTGTTCAGGTAGAGGAAGCGGCGGTCGGTCAGGGCCACGGCGTGGGTGCGCAGGGTGTGCCAGAACAGCCAGCCGGTGAACAGGCCGAAGGCCGTGCAGGCGATGCCGGCCGAGGCGTAGGCGATGCGCCAGGGCGTGAACTGCCACAGGCCCACCAGCAGCACGAAGGCCGGCAGCAGCATCATGCTCACGTGCAGGCGGCGTTCGGCCACCAGGTTCTCGCCTTCCTCAAGGTAGGGCCGCCAGTCCACGGGTTGTCCGGTCATTTTATCTCCTCACAGCAGGGCTTTGTCGCCCTTCTCACGGGTGCGGATGCGGATGGCGTCTCGGACGTCGCTGAGGAAGATCTTGCCGTCCCCCACCGATCCGCTGTGGCAGGTGTCCACGATGGCGTCCAGTATCTTCCTGACGGCCTTGTCCGGGGCCACGATCTCCACCTTCAGCTTGGGCAGGAAGTAGGTGCGGTATTCCATGCCCCTCCACTGCCTGGAGACCCCCTTCTGCCTGCCGTGACCCTCCACCTGGATGACCGTCATTCCGGGATAGGAAAGCGTTTCCAGTTGCTGGCGCAGGGGGGCCAGGTTTTCCGGCCGGATGATGGCTTCAATTCGTTTCATGGAATCTCCCCCAAGGGTTTAACGGAAGAAGATCAGGGTTTCAAGCAGGAAAAGCGGCAGCAGCACGCAGCCCGACCAGAGCATGTAGCGGAAGAAGCTTGGCATCTTCACCTTGGAGTGCTCGGCGATGGTCTTGACCATGAAGTTGGGTCCGTTGCCGATGTAGGTGTTGGCCCCCATGAACACCGATCCGCAGGCCACCGCCTCCAGCAGGCGCGGGAAATGGCCGGCCAGCGCGGCCAGCGATTCGCCCGCCAGGCCGGCCTTTCCTGCCGCCAGGGTGGAGAAGGTGAGGTAGGTGGGGGTGTTGTCCAGGAAGCTGCTCAGGAAGCCGCTGCCCCAGAAATACTGCCAGGCGTGGCTGACCGGCAGGGAGGGGCCCTTGGCGTCCAGGATGGCCAGGGCCGGCATCATGGCGCCGAAGATGCCGAAGAACAGGATGCCCACCTCGAGGATGGCGGCCATGCTGAATTCGTTCTTGGCGTAGGAGGAGGGGGGCGGAAGGCCGGGCCGGTACATGCGCGGCGCCGTCAGGTCGTAGGACATCAGGGCGATGAAGCTCATGGAGAGGATCTGGAAGACCTCCGAACAGGTGCGGCCGACCCCGTCGCCGTAGAGGCGGGCGAAGGCGGGATAGACCCAGTAGCCGGCCGCCAGGATGACCCCCAGGATGGCGGCGAGGAAGGAGAGGTTGCGCCAGCCCTCCACGTGGAGCTTGCGCTCGGCCTGGCGCACCTCCTCCAGCAGGGAATGCCTCAGGTGTGTGCCTTCGCGCTTGAGCAGGACCTCGTCGATGAAATAAAAGACCGCCAGCAGCGCGGCCGTCAGCAGCAGCCAATGGGGAAAGAGCCGGAATGTCCAGGCGAAGGGCACGCCCCGCAGGAAGCCCAGGTAGAGGGGCGGGTCTCCCAGGGGGGTGAGGAGCCCCCCCCCGTTGCTGACGATGAAGATGAAGAAGATCACGATATGGGCGGTGTGCTCCCTCCTGCGGTTGGCCCTCAGCAGGGGGCGGATGAGGATCATGCTGGCGCCGGTGGTGCCCATGAAGTTGGCCAGCAGGGCCCCCAGGGCCAGGAACAGGGTGTTGGTGGTGGGCAGCCCGGCGAAGGCACCGGAGATGTGGATGCCCCCGCACACCACGTACAGCGAGGCCAGCAGGGCCATGAAGGTGAGGTAGTCCAGCAGGGTCTCCTCCAGGCGGGGGGCGCCGCCGCGGTTGGCCAGGAAATAGCCCACCCCGGCCAGGGCGCACAGCAGGGCCACCAGGGCCTTGTTGCGGTTGCTGCCCCACCAGGACTCGGTGGAGGGCACCAGGGGGAAGACGGCGATGACGCCCAGCAGCACGGCGAAGGGGGCGAAGCCCAGGGCCGAAAGGCCGGGGCCGAGGCCTTGGAAGGCCGCCAGGGAAGGGTTGATCGGGTTCATTCAAGTCCTCCGGTTCAGACCTTGCGGATGGGGAATTCGGGATAGGCCAGGTTCCCGCATTCGGGGATGTCCAGGCCGTCCTGCTCCAGTTCGCGCGGGATGCGGATGCCCCAGAGCTTCTGGGTCGCCTTGAAGAACAGGGCGCAGGCGCCCATGCTCCAGGCCAGGCAGGCCAGCAGGGCCACCACCTGGGCCCCCAGCTGCGAGGGGTCGCCGTAGAACAGGCCGCAGACCCCTCGGCCTGCCTGGCCCAGGTACTGGGCCGCCCCCACCCCGTTGGCTCCGGCGCCGAAGGTCCCGTCGGCGAACAGCCCCACGCTGATCAGCCCCCAGGCCCCTCCGGCGCCGTGCACGGCGATGGCCCCCACCGGGTCGTCCACGCCCAGCAGGTTCTCCAGCACGGAACTGGCCAGCCCGGCCAGCACCCCGCCCACCGCGCCGATCAGGAAGGCCGACCAGGTGGGCACGAAGGCGCAGGCTCCGGTGATGGACACCAGCCCGGCCAGGAAGCCGTTGGCCGTGGTGGCGGGGTCGAACTTGCGCGTCTTGAAGAACACGTAGGCCAGAGAGCCCATGGCCCCGGCCGCGGAGGCCAGCACGGTATTGACTTCCACCAGGGCCACGCGGGGCTCCGAGGCGTTGAGGGTGCTGCCGGCGTTGAAGCCGAACCAGCCGAAGGCCAGGATGAAGATGCCCAGCAGCGCCATGGGCAGGTTGTGCCCCGGAATGGGCACGGCCCGCCCGTGCTTGTCGTACTTGCCGGCGCGGGGCCCCAGGATCCAGGCCCCGGCCAGGGCCGCCGATCCCCCGATCAGGTGCACCACCGAGGACCCGGCGAAATCCACCGCTCCGTGGCCCAGGCCGAAGTCGGCGCCCAGCCGCGAGAGCCAGCCGCCCCCCCACATCCAGTGGGCGTAGAGGGGGTACACCAGGGCCGACATCCACACGCAGAACATCAGGAAGTTGCTCGTCTTCCAGCGCTCGGCCAGGGCCCCGGTGGGGATGGTGGCGGCCGTGTCCATGAACATGAGCTGGAAGAGGAACAGCGCGAAGATGCCCATGCCCGACGAGGAGACGTCCAGGAAGAAGCCGTGGCGGCCGTAAAGGTCGAAGAAGTGGCCGGCCAGGGTGATGCCGCCCCCGGGCCCAGGGGCGGCCAGCCCCAGGGGGACCAGCCCGGTGCTGTTGGGGCCCTGCAGGGCGAAGCCGCAGGCCCAGTATCCCGCCACGCCCAGGAAATAGACCGCGAAGTTCATGAAGAAGATATGGCTGGCGTTCTTGGCCCGGCAGAAGCCCGTTTCCAGCAGGGCGAAGCCGGCCTGCATGAACATCACCAGGAACCCGGCCGTCAGCACCCAGATGCAGTTGTCTCCCGGCGCCTGGGCCGCCCCGGGTTCCTGGGCGAAGGCGCGCGAGGCCGCCCCCAGGGCGAGCAGGGCCAGCGAGGCGGCGAAGAAGGCCGAAAGCCTCCTCCGACGCGAAGCGGAGTTTTTGTCGTTCATGGTTTCCTCAACGCGGCTTGTTTTCCAAGGCGGTGGAACGGAACGGCGAGGGTGGGGGATCAGGCCGCCTTGGCCTTGGCCCGACGCAGGGCTTCGAAATCCGGACGGTAAAACCGCTTCTGGTCCAGCTTCCGCTCGCGGTGCAGCAGGCTTTCGATCTGGGCGCGTTCCTGGGGGTTTGGCCGGCTGGCCAGGGCCTCCTCCAGGTGCCGGCGTCCCTTGGCCGTGGCGCACAGCTTCAGCTGCAGCAGCCCGGCCTGGATCCTTCCGCGCACGAAGGTGGGGTGTTCGGAGGCCAGGGTCTCGAGGGTTTCCAGGGCGGGGTAGACCTTCTCCAGCATGACCTGGGCCAGGCCCAGGCCCACCCAGGCCTCCAGGTTGCCCTTGTCCAGTCGCCGGGCCTGGCCGAAGTCGGCCTCGGCCTCCTCGAAGCGGCGCAGCTTGAAGCGGGTGATGGCGCGCCCGGTGAGGGCGTCGGAAGAGGAGGGAACCCGGTTCAGGTACAGGTTGAAGGCGTCTTCGGCGTCGTCCCAGAAGCCGCCCGCCATCTTTTCCTTGGCGCTTTCCAACAGGGCCTTCGAATCGTCGTTGATCCCGGATGTGGTCATGGCCGTCTTCCAAGCGATGGGGGAATTCCACGGGGCCGCCGAAAAGGCTTAGGCGGAAGGGGGCGCCTGCCCCCTTCCGCCTCCCCGGTTCAATCCTTGCTGAACACGCTCTTGCCCTTCTTGTAGCCTCCCAGCGCGAACAGCGCCAGGGTGGCGATCACGAACACGACGATGGAGCCGACCATGGTTCACCTCGAAGGGCGGCGCCCGCGCCTGGGTCTGGCGGGCGCCGGTTCAGAATTCAATTTTTTTTTGAGGCCAGGTAGTTCTGGACGATGGGGTCGGGCTTCAGCTCGAGCTCGGGATAGCACAGTGCCCCCATTTCAGGCAGGTCCAGGCCGGCCAGTTCGGCCTTGGGGCTGACCCTCTGTCCCACCATCACCTCCAC
>JAJYGY010000205.1 GCA_021790555.1 bacterium | reverse complement strand
TGGACAGGAAGGCCCACGACACGGTGGAACGCGGGCGCGAGACCGTCAAGGCCATCCTGGACGGGCGGGACCGGCGCCTGATGGCGGTGGTGGGCCCCTGTTCCATCCACGACCCCAGGGCGGCGCGCGAGTACGCCCAGCGCCTGGCCGCGCTGGCCCGCGAGGTGGAGGACACGCTCTTCGTGGTCATGCGCGTCTATTTCGAGAAGCCGCGCACCACGGTGGGCTGGAAGGGGCTGATCAACGACCCCCACATGGACGATTCCTTCGACATCCAGAGCGGACTGCAGCTGGCCCGCGAAATCCTGCTTGATTTCAACGCCCTGGGGCTGCCCTGCGGCACCGAGGCGCTCGACCCGATCTCGCCGCAGTACCTCTCGGACCTGATCTCCTGGGCGGCCATCGGCGCCCGCACCACGGAATCGCAGACCCACCGCGAGATGGCCTCGGGCCTGTCCACGCCGGTGGGCTTCAAGAACGGCACCGACGGGGGCATCCAGGTGGCCCTGGACGCCATGAAGTCGGCCCTGGTTCCGCACCATTTCCTGGGCATCACCCAGCAGGGCCAGACCGCGGTGATCCGCACCAAGGGCAACCCCTACGGGCACCTCGTGCTGCGCGGCGGCGGCGGACGGCCCAACTTCGAACCGGCCGAGGTGGCCCGGGCCGAAAAGGCCCTGGAATCGGCCGGCCTGCGGCGGGCCATCGTGGTGGACTGCAGCCACGCCAATTCCAGCAAGGATCCCCGGCGCCAGCCCCTGGTGATGCGGAGCTGCGTCGACCAGATCCTGGCCGGCAACGGCAGCATCGTGGGCGTGATGGTCGAAAGCAACCTCGAGGAGGGCAACCAGCCCATCCCCCGCGACCTGGCCGCCCTGCGCTACGGGGTGAGCGTCACCGACGCCTGCGTGGGCTGGGACACCACCGAGGCCATGCTCAAGGGGGCCCGCGAGCGGCTGAAGGGCTTTTCGCGCACCCTGAAGGTGGCGGCGTGATCCTTTCAGTGCACCAGCCCCAGTACCTGCCCTGGCTGGGCTATTTCGACAAGATCGCGGCGTCGGACCTCTTCGTCTTCCTGGACCTGCCCCAGTACAAGAAGCGCGAGTTCCAGAACCGCAACCGGGTCAAGGGCCCCCAGGGTGAGGTGTGGCTGACCCTGCCCGTGCTCACCAAGGGCCGCTTCGACCAGCCCATCCGCGAGGTGGAGCTGGACCCCACCCAGGACTGGCGCAGGAGCCACTGGGCCTCCCTGGAGCTGAACTACCGCAAGGCGCCCTACTGGGCGGACTATTCCGGCGAGTTGAGGGCCTTCTACGAGAGGGATTGGGACCGCCTTTGCCCGCTCAACATGGAGATGACGCTCTGGATGCTGGCGAAGCTGGGCATCTCCACGCCGGTGAAGGTGGAGAGCGGGATCGGCACCTCCACGGCCTCCACCGACAGGCTCATCGAGCTGTGCCGGAAGACCGGCGCCACGGAATACCTTTCCGGCGCCGGGGGTAGGGACTACATGGACCAGGCGCGCTTTGAGCGCGAGGGCCTGGGGCTGCGTTTCCAGCATTACGAGCACCCGGTCTACCGGCAGCAGTACCCCAAGACCCCCTTCGTGCCCTACCTGTGCGCGCTGGACCTGCTCTTCAACGAGGGGCCGGGGAGCCTGGGGATCCTGCGGGGCAAGTCGGGTTCCGCTCCCCTGGGCGGGGCCGGGGGCGCCGCCTAGGCCCGGGCGCCCGGACGGCGGCGCCGGTCACAGGAAGCTGAGGAGGATGACCTTGAAGAGGCTATTGGGAAACGCCGGCGGCAGGATGCGGGTGCTGGCCGTGGCGCCGCACCCCGACGACCTGGAGATCGGATGCGGGGGCACGCTGATCAAGCTGGCCCGGGCCGGGCACGAGATTTTCCTGGCCCTGATGACCCGGGGCGACGCGGGCGGAAACCCCGCGGTGCGCCGCCGCGAGCAGGAGGCGGCCGCCCGGCTCTACAAGGCGCGCAGGATCTTCTGGCTGGGCTTCGAGGACACCCGGGTGCCCCTCACCAAGGAGAGCATCGACGCGCTGGACAAGGTGATGCGCGAGGTGAAGGCCGACCTGGTCTTCGCCAACCACGCCGAGGACACCCACCAGGACCACCGCAACACGGCCAGCCAGGTGCTTTCGGCCACCCGCTACACCCAGAACGTGCTCTTCTACGAGGTGCCCACGTCGGTCAACTTCAGCCCGGACGTGTTCGTGGACATCTCCCCGGTGCTTCAGGACAAGCTCCGGGCCCTGCGCCTGCACAAGAGCCAGGTCAACAAGGTCAACGTGGCCGACCTTTCCATCATCGACTGCGCCCGCAGCATGGCCCAGTTCCGCGGTTTCCAGGGCCGGGTCAAGGCGGCCGAGGGCTTCAAGGCCCTGCGCCTCCTGCTGCAGGCCTGAGCGTCCGCCCTTTCGCGAGGCCGCAGAAATGCCAAAACGCGTCGTGGATCCCCATTCCGACATGGAGGAAGCCCCCCAGGAGGAGGTCGAGATCCAGTCCCTGCGCCCGCGCAGCCTGCGCGAGTACATCGGCCAGGCCAAGGCGCGCGAGCACCTGCAGATCGTGCTGGAGGCGGCCAGGAAGCGGGGCGAGCCCCTGGACCACCTGCTGCTCTACGGGCCCCCGGGCCTGGGCAAGACCACCCTGGCCCAGATCCTGGGGCACGAGATGGGCGTGGGGGTCAAGACCACCTCCGGGCCGGTGCTGGAACGGGCCGGCGACCTGGCCAGCATCCTGACCTCGCTGGAGGAGGGGGACATCCTCTTCATCGACGAGATCCACCGCATGAACCGCGTGGTGGAGGAGGTGATGTACCCGGCCCTGGAGGACTTCAAGATCGACATCCTGCTGGGCAAGGGACCGGCCGCCCAGAGCATCCAGATCGACCTGAAGCGTTTCACCCTGGTGGGGGCCACCACCCGCGCCGGCATGATCAGCGCGCCCCTGCGCGACCGCTTCGGCATGATGCTGCGGCTGGAGTTCTACGAGCCCGGCGAGCTGAAGACCATCCTGAAGCGCTCGGCCGACATCCTGAAGGTGCCCCTGGACGACGAAGGGGCCCTGGAGATCGCGCGGCGTTCGCGCGGGACGCCCCGCATCGCCAACCGCCTTCTGAGGCGGGTGCGCGACTTCGCCCAGGTGCGCTCCGACGGCAGGATCAGCCGGGGGGTGGCCGACCAGGCCCTGGGGATGCTGGAGGTGGACTCCCTGGGCCTGGACCGCCCGGACCGCCGCTACCTGGAGGCGCTCATCCAGAAGTTCGGCGGCGGGCCGGTGGGCCTGGACAACCTCTCCGTCTCGCTCAACGAGGAGGCCGACACGCTGGAAGACGTGTACGAGCCCTACCTCATCCAGATCGGCTTCCTGGTGCGCACTCCCCAGGGAAGGAAGGCCACCCTGGCCGCCTACGACCACCTCAAGCTGCGCCCCAAGGACCCGGGAGGGCAGGGGGAGCTTCTCTGACGGGCCCTTTTTCCGGTTCCACCATGGCCGACAAATCCATCCGCGTCCGAGTGGGCGGGGTTTACATCAGGGACGGAAGGATCCTGCTGGTGCGCCACCAGAAGGCCGGGCGCACCTACTGGCTGCTGCCGGGCGGGGGCTGCGAGTTCGGCGAGGACCTGGCCGGCGCCCTGGAAAGGGAGCTGCGCGAGGAGGCCGGGCTGAAGACGCGCACGGGCCGCCTGCTCTTCGTCAACGAGAGCATCCCGCCGGACGGCCACCGCCACGTGCTCAACCTGGCCTTCCTGGGCGAGGTCCTGGAAGGCGAGGCCCGGCTGGCCGAACGGGACGGGGTCCTGGCCGAGGTGGCCTGGGTGGAGAAGGCCGGGGTCGCGGGGCTTCTTTTCTTCCCCAATTTCAAGGCCGAGCTGCTGAGGCAGTGGGATTCCGGCTTCACCCTCGCGCCCCTGAGCCTGGGCAACCTGTGGGAGGATTAGCGGGCCCATGGCCGAGATTCGAAACATCCTGCTGATCCGCATCCGCGCCTTCGGCGACACGCTGCTGACCACCCCCACGCTGCGGGGCCTGAAGCAGGCCTACCCGGGGGCCCGGCTTTCGGTGGTGCTGGAGCCGGCCATGGGCGAGATCCTGAAGGGCCTGCCCTACGTCGACGAGATCATTCCCTACGACCGCCTGGGCATGAAGAAACTGGGCTGGTGGGGCGAGCTGAAGGCCAACCTCAGGTTCAACCTGTGGCTGCGCTCGCGCCGCTTCGACCTGGTGCTGGACGTGCTGGGGACCCCCCGCACGGCCTGGATGACCCTGTTTTCCGGCGCGCCCAGGCGGGTGGGCTTCGCCTTCCGGGTGCGGCGCCTGGCCTACAACACCGTCTGGCATCCCGCCCGGGAACCCAAGTACATCGCGGACTTCACGGCCGACGTGCTGCGGGCCCTGGGCCACCAGCCCGACAGCCTGGACCTGGATTTCGACGTGCCCGGGGAGGCCCGCGCCCGGGCGGACGAATTCCTCCGCGCCCAGGGCCTGGAGGGGCGCCGCGTGGTGATGGCCTCGCCGGCGGGGGGCTGGGAGCTGAAGCGCTACCCGGCCGCCCAGCTGGGGCGGGCCCTGGACCTCATCCAGAAGCGCTCGGACGCCCGCGTGCTGCTGCTGTGGGGCCCGGGCGAGAGGGAACTCGCCGAGGAGGTGGCCGCCGGGATGGATCCGGCCCCCCTGCTGGCCCCGCCCACGGACCTGCGCCTGCTGGCGGCCTTCCTTCAGCGCGCCGCCCTGTTGGTCACCAACGACGGCGCCAACAAGCACCTGGCCGTGGCCACCCGCACGCCCACGCTGACGCTTTTCGGGCCCACCAGCGACCTGGCCTGGCACCCCCCGGCCGACCCGAGGCACCGGGCCCTGAAGCTGGCCCTGCCCTGCATGCCCTGCGAGAAGCTGGCCTGCCGCTGGGGCGGGCTGGACAAGGCCCTGCCCGCAGGCGACCCGGGGAGGCGCGCGGGCGTCCTCCTTCCCCAGGACTGCCTGAGGCTGCTGGAGCCGGAAAAGGTGGCCCAGGCGGCCCTGGAAATGTTGGAGCGCCCTTGAAGATCTCCGGCTTCACCATCGCCAGGCAGGCCGTCAGGTTCGGCTACCCCCTGGCCGAATCGCTGCGCTCGCTGCTGCCCCTGGTGGACGAGCTGGTGGTGGGCGTGGGCGACGGCGACGACGGCACCTGGGAGATGGTGCGGGGACTGGACGACCCCAAGGTCAGGGCCTTCCGCAGCACCTGGGACATGTCCCATCGCGAGGGCGGGCGGGTGCTTTCCGTGGAGACCAACAAGGCGCTGGAGCGCTGCTCCGGCGACTGGGCGGTCTACCTGCAGGCCGACGAGGTGCTGCACGAGGACGAAATTCCCGTCCTGCGCCGGGCCCTGGAGCGCCACCTGAGGGGCCGGGCCGAGGGCCTGCGCTTCCTTTATTACCACTTCTACGGGTCCTACCAGACGGTGCAGGACCACCGCCGCAAGTGGTACCGCAGCGCCGTGCGGGCGGTGAGGACGGGCCACGGCGTGGTGTCGGTGGGCGACGCCTACGGGTTCAAGGTGAAGGAGGGCGGACGCCTGCGCAGCCTGCGCAAGGCCGACAGCGGGGTCCATGTCTACCATTACGGGTGGGTGCGGCCCCCCGGGGTGATGCTGGAGAAGCAGCGCAACCTGGACCGGCTCTACCACGACGAAGCCTGGATCGAGAAGCGCTGGGCCGGCGAGGAGGAGAAGGTGCGCGGCTTCTACCGGGACCGCGGGCACCTGAAGTTCTTCCGGGGCACCCATCCCGGGGTGATGGCCGTCCGGGCCGGGGCCCAGGACTGGACCTTCGAGCACGGCATCGAGAGGCAATGGCCGGACTGGCTGCGGCACCTCTACGTGCTGCTGCTGTATCCGCTGGTCAAGTGGGCCAGGAAGAAGGCGGGCTGACGGAACAAGGGGGGCTTTCCCCCGCCGCGCCGCCGACCGACCGAAACCGGGGGTTCCGCCTTGAAACAACGGCCGATTTCCGTGTACAACGCGGCCAACCTGTTCACGCTGCTGCGCGTGCTGATGGTGCCGGTGTTCATCCTGCTGCTGGCCTACCGCCACGTCGGGCCGGCCTTCGGGGTCTTCGTGCTGGCCTCGGTCACGGACTGGCTGGACGGCGCCCTGGCCCGGCGCCTGGACACGCGCACCCAGCTGGGCGCCTTCCTGGACCCCATGGCCGACAAGCTGCTGGTGCTGGCGGCCTATGGCATGCTGACCCTGGCGGGTCCCCTGCCCCTGTGGATGCCCGTGCTGGCCTTCACGCGCGACCTCCTGGTGGTCAGCGGCTACCTGGTCCTGAGCCTGGCCCGGGGGCCGGTGACGGTGAAGCCGACCTGGTGGGGAAAGGCCTCGGTTTTCGCCCAGATGGCGGCGCTTTCGGCCCTGCTGCTGGGCCTGTGGCTGAAGCCTTCGGCCGGTTCCCTGCGGGACCTCACCTGGGCCCTGGGCGCGGCCCTGCTCTTCAGCTTCCTTTCCGGCCTGGACTACGTGGTGCGGGGCATCCTGAAGTTCGAGGAGGGGGATGCCGTGGGCCGGCCCAGATGAATTTTGACAGGCCCTCAAGGGTTTGATAAACTGCCGCTCCTTTTTCCACGCGGCACCGGGAGTGGCCATGGACGGCGGCGCTTACAAAATCCTGAGGGAGATCGTGATCGGGCTGCCGGTCCTCCTGTTTTCCATCTCCTTCCACGAGGCCGCCCACGGCCTGGTGGCCTGGAAGCTGGGGGACGACACGGCAAGGCGTATGGGCCGGGTCAGCCTGGATCCCTTCCGGCACCTGGACCTGTTCGGTTCGGTGCTGCTCCCGCTGCTGATGCTGTTCTCGGGTTTCGGGGTGGTTTTCGGATACGCCAAGCCCACGCCGGTCAACGTCAACCGCCTGCGCCGCCCCAAGCGCGATTTCTCCCTGGTGGCCGCGGCCGGGCCGCTGTCGAACCTGCTGCTGGCCCTGGCCTTCACGGCCCTGGCCTGGCTTTTCGCCGGGGTGCTTCAGCTTTCCTCGGCCGGGCTGGACCTGATCCTGGCCGAGGCCATCTTCCTGAACCTACTGCTGGCCCTGTTCAACCTGATGCCCCTGCCCACCCTGGACGGGCTGAAGGCCCTCTACGCCTTCCTGCCAGACTCCTGGTGCTGGCGCCTGAACCGGCTGGAAGTCTGGGGCCTGGCGGTGGTGGTGGCGGCCCTGTTCCTGGGCGTCTTCAACCTGCTGGACCTGCCCCTGGGCGTCGCCACGTCCTGGCTGTTCCGCCTGGGGCACCTGAACATGGGAGTGCTGGCGAATTTGTGAGGCGGGATCGCCCTTCGACAGGGCTCAGGGCGATTTCGCCAGGCCCGGAGGGCCCGGGCGGGCGCCTTCGCTTTCTTTAGGATTCGATATGGCGACCAAGAAAAGGGTACTTTCCGGGATGCGGCCGACGGGGAGGCTGCACGTGGGGCACCTGGAGGGCGCGCTTTCCAATTACCTGAGGCTGCAGGACGAGTGCGACTGCTTCTTCATGGTGGCGGACTGGCACGCCCTGACCACGGGCTTCGACGACACGGCCGGGCTGGACGAGAACATCCTGGGCATGGTGGCCGACTGGCTGGCCGTGGGCCTGGACCCGGAAAAGGCCGTCATCTTCCGGCAGAGCCAGGTGCCCCAGCACGCGGAGCTTTTCCTGCTGTTCTCGATGTTCACGCCCATCCCCTGGCTGGAAAGGGTGCCCACCTACAAGGAGCAGATCCAGCAGATGCCGGACAAGGACCTGTCCAGCTTCGGCTTTTTGGGATATCCTCTGCTGCAGGCCGCCGACATCCTGCTCTACAAGGCCGACCAGGTGCCCGTGGGGCAGGACCAGGTGCCCCACATCGAGCTGGCCCGCGAGGTGGCCCGGCGCTTCAACCACCTCTACCGGCCGGTCTTCCCCGAGCCGGCCTCCCTGCTGACGGAGTCGCCCAAGATCCCGGGCACGGACGGGCGCAAGATGAGCAAAAGCTACGGCAACAGCCTGGACCTGGACATGGAAGGCCCGGCCCTGCAGAAGGCGGTGAAT
>JAJYGY010000189.1 GCA_021790555.1 bacterium | reverse complement strand
GAAGTGCGGGCGCTGCGACTGGGCGCGGAAATGCGGCGGCTGCAGGGCCCGGGCCTACGCCGCCTCGGGCAACGCCTTCGCCGAGGAACCCCTGTGCGCCTACGTGCCTCCTTTGGACCAACTTCAAACCAGGATTCCGTGAAAGGAGGGCTCCATGAACGCCAAAGCCGAAGTCGCGGTGCTGATGCTCCATTCAGCCTGCCAGATGCGCTGCCCCTTCTGCGTGACCGAAGGAAGCCTTTCGCCCATGTCCTTCGACCAGGCCGCCGGGCTGCTGAAGGACCTGAGGGCGGAAGGGTTCAATAACGTGGTGTTCGGGGGTGGTGAGCCGACCCTGTGGAGGGGGGGACTGGAGGCCCTGGCCCGCCTCGCCAAGCAGGCCGGCTTCCTGACCCAGGTGGGGTCCAACGGCATCGCCATGGAGGGCGCCATCGCCTCAAGCCCCTTCATCGACCGCTGGGTGCTTCCGCTGGAGTCGCCCTTCGCCGACACCCACGACCGGATGCGGCCCCTGGAAGGGAGCCATCACGCCCTCATCCTGGAGCGCCTGGAGCGGCTCAGGCGCGAGGGCCGGGAGGTGACCCTGTCGACCGTGGTGACGCGTGAAAACGGGGGCGAACTGGAGGACCTCGCGGATTTCCTGGAGGGCTACGTGGAGCGGGGCGGCAGGGTGCACGCCTGGCACCTCTACCGCTTCCTGCCCCTGGGCCGCGGCGGCTGGATCAACAGCCCGGCCCTGGGAATGAGCCAGGGCCTTTACGACGCCTGTTGCGACTCGGCCAGGGCCAGGGTCCGCTCCTTCCGCGCCTACAAGCGGCCGGACATGTTCCATTCGCATGACGTGGATTTTTTCTGGTTCGAAGGGGCGGCCCTGAGGAGGGGAAGCGTGGCCTGGGGGGGCGCCGAGAGGGGCGGGATTCAGCCCTCCATGTCGGGAAGGGCCTCCTGAAGCGCCGATGGCTTCTCCACATGGATGGCTCCCCGGCCGCTCTTGATGACGCCGCCCCGCTCCCATTCGGAAAGGGTGCGGATGGTGGTCTCCACCGTGGTGCCGCTCATGTTGGCCAGCTCCTGCCGGGTGAAGGGGATCTGGCGCCCCTGAAACTGGCGGTGCAGGCGGCTGAGCAGGGTGGCCAGGCGGGTCTTGACGGGCAGGTTGCCGATGGCGCAGTTGCAGTGGGCCTGGCAGAACTGGGGCGCCATCTGCAGCAGCAGGCTCTTGGCCAGCTGGGGCAGGCGGTTGAACAGCTCCAGGAAACGGCTGGAAGGGATGGCCAGAAGGGTCAGCGGGGTGGCGGCCACGGCCGAGCAGGGATAGGAGCGCCGCAGGATCGTGGCGGCCGGACAGAAGGCCTGCCCCTGGGTGTAAAAATGGACGATGGTGGTGGCACCCTCGGCGGACTCGATGGTCATGTTGACGCGGCCGCTCCTCACCAGCCAGATGGTGTCCGGGTCGTCCCCCTCCTGCCAGATATGTTCCCCCTTGGGATAGCTCTTTTCATGGGCGTAGGGAAGGAGCCCCCGCAGGTCGCTTTCGCCAAAGGAGAAAAGGGCTTCGGTCTGGATGTTTTTCTCGGTCATCGGGCGTCCTCGGGTCCGGATTCCATCAAAGGATCGGCCAGGTTCCTCCAGGGCCGCATCCGAAGGTATTGTAATTCCGCGGCAACCGTCCCGTCAAATGAACAAAAGAAGAGCGATCCGGAGGTTTTTCCATGGCGGTGACTGGCCAACCCATCCAGACGGACCCGGCGGGGCCTTGGCGCGGCCGGGGCGCCATCTTGGCCTGCCTGGACCGCCTGGTCCATCCGCTGGACCACCTCTGGCCGGACAGCCTGAGGTTCTGGCTTTCCGGGTGCATGGACGGGAGGATCCTGGAACTGGGTGCCGGAACCGGAAGGAACCTGCCCTTCTACCCGGCCCACTGCCAGGTCCTGGCGCTGGACCCCAGCGAACGGTGCCTGCGCCGGGCCGAAAACCGCGCCCGCCAGGCCGCCTGCCGGGCCGAGCTGGCCAGGGGCGGCCCGGGAGACCTGGCCGGGCTCGCGGAATCCAGCTTCGACCTTTCGCTATGCGCCTTCCTGATGTCGCGCCTGCGGCCCGGCGCCCAGGTGCGGCTGCTGAAGGACCTGATGCGGGTGACCAAGCCGCGAGGGGTGGTCAGGCTGGTGGACTACCAGGGCCCGGCCGCGCGTTCCGGATTTTCCAGGACGGCCCTCGACCTGTACCTGCGCCTGGGCCTGGGCGTCCGGCACGGCCGCTTCATCCCCGCGGCCATCCGGGAATGCCAGGCCAGCATCCTGTGGAAGGGCAGCTGGGACGACGATCTTTTCCTCATCTACGACCTGCTGGTTCCGGAACCGGCAGGGGAGGAGGCCTGGGGAGCGGCCTGAGGCCCGGAACATTCCTTTGCCGGATGGGCACAGCCGGGCCCGGCGGGCCGGCGCGCGGCGGCGGTATCATGGACCCCTGGAAATCCACTTTTTGGGGGAGGGGCCATGGCCAAGGAACTGAGGGTCGGGGTGGTGGGGATCGGGGCCATGGGGGCCCAGCACGCCCGCCAGATTGCGGGCGGCGCCATTCCCCGGGCCGTGCTGGCGGCGGTGTGCGACGCCGATCCGGCCCGGACCGGGGGTTTCGGCCCGGCCGCGCGCTTCACCGACGCGGAGGACATGATCCGCTCAAAGGCCGTGGACGCGCTGGTGGTGGCCACGCCCCATCCGCTCCACGCGCGGGCCGTGGTCCCGGCCCTGCGGGCGGGGCTGCACGTGCTGGTGGAAAAGCCCGTGGCGGCGAGCAAGCTGCAGGCCCAGGCCATGCTGGCCGTGCCGCTGAAGGGCGGCCAGGCCTTCGGGGTGGCCTTCCACCTGAGGAGTTTCGACGTCTACCGCAGGCTCAGGACCCTCGTCCGGGAGGGCGGCCTGGGCAGGCTGCACCGCTTTTCCTACGTGGTCACCGACTGGTTCCGCACCCACCGCTATTACGCCAGCGCCGGATGGAGGGGCACCTGGGCCGGGGAAGGGGGCGGCATGCTGCTCAACCAGTGCCCCCACAACCTGGACATTCTGCAGTGGCTCCTCGGCATGCCCGCGCGGGTGCGGGCCTTCTGCCGTTTCGGCCGCTGGCACGACATCCGGGTGGAGGACGACGTGTCCGCGTACCTGGAATGGCAAGGCGGGTTCTCCGGGTTTTTCGTCGCCTCCACCGGCGACGCGCCGGGATGCGACCGGCTGGAGATCCAGGGGGACCTGGGCAGGGTGGTGGTGGAAAAGGAGAAGGTGAGGTTCCTGCGCAACGACCAATCCAGCGCGGCCTTCAGCCTGGCCAGCCCGGAACCGATGGCCCGGCCCGGCTTCCGGGAGGTGGACCTGGAGGCCGCCGCGCGGCCGGCGGGGCCTCCCCAAAACGCGGTGCTGGAAAATTTCGCGCGGGCGGCCCTGGACGGCGCCCCCTTGCTGGCCCCGGCGGCCGAGGGCCTGGCCCAGGTGGAACTGAGCAACGCCATGCTGCATTCCACCTTCACCGCAGGCATGGTGGAGCTGCCCCTGGACGCCCAGGCCTATGAGCGGGAACTGGAGGGCCGGATCGCCGAAGAGAGGGGAGGGCCGGGGGCTTTCTAGGCCGGCGACTGCGCCGGGGCGAACCGCGCGGCGGGCTGGGGCGGGAGCAGCCTGGAAGGCCCGGACTGGTCCCTGCCCAGCTCGGCGATGGAGCGCAGGAGCGCGGTGTCGTGGAAGATGATGCGGCGGCCGCGCAGGAGCAGCGCGCCCTTGGACTTCAGCTCGGCCAGCAGGCGGCTGACGGTCTCCGGGCTGACCCCGATGAGCGAGGCCATTTCGTAGCGGGGGAAGCGGATGGATTCAATGCCCGGGCTGCGGCGGAAGCGCGAGAAGGACTGCTGCAGGTCCAGCAGGCAGCGGGCCAGCCGGGTCTCGGCGGGCAGGTCGGAGAAGGACAGCCAGGCTTCGCGCTCCCTGCCCAGTTCCTTGGAAAGGCGGATGGTGAGCGGAAGCAGCATTTCGCCGTGCTCCTTAAGCAGGGCGTAGAAGACTTCGCGCGAAAAGAACAGCACCCGCGACGGCTCCACGGCCGCGGCCGTCGCCGAGTAGGGCTCGTCGGCCAGCAGGGCGCGCGTGCCCACCAGGCCCCCGGTGGGGACGATGGAGAGGGTCTGCTGGCTGCCGTGGAGGCCGGTTTTGTAGAGCTTCAGCATCCCGCCGCAGACCCCGAAAAATCCGAACGGCTGGTCGCCCTCGCGGAAGATCATCGAATTTTTCTTGTACATCACCGCGGTCTTGGAACAGGAAAACTGCGCCTTCGGGTCCATTTCGGAAAACGTCAAAAAGGCCCGCAGCGATTCCAGGGCCTTGGCGTGACCGGAAGTCTGGTCGGAAGGAAGCATGGCCGCTCCTAAGGCGTTTGGTATGGGACAACCAAAACATACAGGGAAGCCCCTGGAAAGGCATTGATCCAGGTCATTTTATAACCGCGGAAAAGCCGTCAGAATGGCCTGGAATCGGATCCGGAGGCACCCCATCGGAGGAGACATGGCCAGGAAGAAAATGGTATTTGCCTGCTCAGGGGCCTGCGGCAGCGGCCAGATGGCGAACTGGATCGCCGCGCGCCTGGACGCCCGGAAAGTGGCGGAGATGGGTTGCCCACTGGCCCTGGCCTGCGGCAATGAGGACCTGGCCGCCAGGGCCAAGGCCGCCCCGGCGCTCATCGCCATCGACGCCTGCGGGGAGGCCTGCGTGCGCCGGGTCCTGGAAAAGGCCGGCCTGGGTTTTTCGCACTATTTCAACCTGCTGCAATGGGGCGCCCGCAAGACGGCCCGCCCGGATTTCGACCGCCTCGAGGCCGAGGGCTTCTACGAATCCATCGTCGAGGCCTTGGGAAGGCGGGACCGCGTCCAGACGGCCCCGCCAGCCGGCGCCGAGGAAGGTTCCCACCAAGCCGACCAGAACGGATCCCTGGAACGATAAAAAACGAATTTGACCGGACGCGGGACGGACCCGCGACGGAGGTGGAACATGGGGGACGCCCTCAAAAAGGGAAGCGCGCTGGACCGGATCCTCGCCGACCTTGCCCACGACGGGACGCTGGCCACGGCCCTGGGGCTTGAGATCGTGGAAGCGGGCGGGGGGACGGCCGTGGTGCGCCTGCCCTGGTCCAAGCCGGCCAGCCAGACGGGCGGCCTGCTGCACGGCGGAGCCATCGCCACGCTCAGCGACACGGCCGGGGCCGTGGGCGCGCTGTCGCTCCTGCCCGAGGGATGGCACGTGGTGACGGGTGAAATGAAGATCAACTTTCTGGGCAACATCCGGCACGGCGCTGCCCTGGCCCGGGCCGAACTGCTGCACCAGGGCGGACGCACGCTGGTGTGGGAGATCCGCGTGTTCGAGGAATCCGGCTCCCGCCTGCTGGCGGTCGCCACGTCCACCTTCTTCCCCGTGCCGCCCCCGCCTTGACGCGAGTCAAGCTTGCCCTTGCCGCGCGGAGCCGCACCCCTCGTCCGCCGCTTTTTTTCCGGAATTCCGCGAAAAAGCCCTCCCATCCTGACGGCGGTCATGTCGAAGCGCGCGCCGCGCTGCTATAAAGGCTGACGGCGGGCCAGAACGGCCCGTGGAATCCTTTTGGGGAGTCGATGATGTCCTTCACGTTCCAACACGCCGCGCAGTTCACGGAAGTCCAGGCTTCCGATCCGCGCATCGCGAAGATCGGGGCCGCCATCCGCCAGTACCAGCGCCGCCAGGATTCGCTCATCCAGATCCTGCACCTGGCCCAGGAAATCTTCGGATACCTTCCCGTCAACGTGCTGCGCTACATCGGGAGGGAACTGAAGATCCCGCCCAGCAGGGTCTACGGGGTGGTGACCTTCTATCATTTCTTTTCACTGAAGCCCAAGGCCGAGCACAGCGTGGTGGTTTGCACCGGCACGGCCTGCTACGTCAAGGGGGCGCAATCCATCCTGGACCACCTGGAAAGGAAGTTCGGCATCCGGCCCGGCATGGTCACGCCGGACAACAAGGTGGGGCTGGAGCAGGCGCGCTGCCTGGGGGCCTGCGGGCTGGCGCCCGCGGTCGTGATCGACGACAAGGTGGTGGCCAAGGCCACCCCGGAGGAGATTTCAGCCATGATCCAGAACAAAGTGGGGGCCGCGTCATGAACCTGGAAAAGCTCAATGAAATCGCCCAGGCCGCCAGGCGGAAGAGGGCCGGCCTGAAGAACAAGGTCTGCGTCTGCGCCGGGGCGGGCTGCCTGTCCTCCGGCGCGCTGGAGGTTCTGGACGCCACCCAGAAGGCGGTGAGGGAGGCCGGGCTGGAGAAGGACGTTCAGGTGGTGCCGGTGGGCTGCATGGGGGCCTGCAACCAGGGGCCCCTGGTGAAGATGGAGGCCGAGGACACGGTCTACCAGAAGGTTGCCGCGGGCAGGGCCGGGCAGATCGTGGAGAAGCACCTGCGCAACCGGTCGCTGGTCGACGACCTGCTGCTGTTCTCCGATTCCGGGGCGAAGGAGAAGGCCTCGCGCGAGCTGCCCTTCTACAAGAGGCAGGTCAAGGTCGTGCTGGAGAACTGCGGCGAGATCAATCCCGAGGAAATCGAGGACTACATCGCCCACGACGGTTACCGGGCGCTCGAAAAGGTCCTGACTTCCATGTCGCGCGAGGAGGTCATCGGTGAATTGAAGGAAAGCGGCCTGCGCGGGCGTGGCGGGGCCGGCTTTCCGGCCGGACTGAAATGGGAGATGGTCTACAAGTACGTTTCGGACGAGAAGTACGTCATCTGCAACGGGGACGAGGGCGATCCCGGGGCCTTCATGGACCGCAGCGTGCTGGAGGGGGATCCCCACCGCATCCTCGAGGGCATGGCCATCGCCGGCTACGCCGTGGGCGCCAACAAGGGCTACGCCTACGTGCGCGGCGAGTATCCCCTGGCCATCAAGCGCCTGGAGATCGCCATCAAGCAGGCCAAGAAGCTGGGGCTGCTGGGCCAGCGGATCTTCGAGACCGACTTCAACTTCGACGTGGAGGTCCGCATCGGCGCGGGCGCCTTCGTCTGCGGGGAGGAGACGGCCCTGATCGCCTCCATCGAGGGGAAGCGGGGCGTGCCCAGGCCGCGGCCCCCTTATCCGGCCGAATCCGGGCTGAGGGGGAAGCCCACCCTGATCAACAACGTGGAGACCTTCGCCAACATCGCCCCGGTGCTCAGGCGCGGCGCCGACTGGTTCAAGTCCATCGGCACGCCCAAGAGCCCGGGCACCAAGGTCTTCGCCCTGGCCGGCAAGATCGCCAACACCGGCCTCATCGAAGTTCCCATGGGCATGACCCTTCGCGAGATCCTCTTCGACATCGGCGGGGGCATCCCCGGGGGCAAGCGCTTCAAGGCGGCCCAGACGGGCGGCCCCTCGGGCGGCTGCATTCCCGAGCAGCACCTGGACGTCCGGGTGGACTACGAATCGCTGGTGGGCCTGGGCTCCATCATGGGTTCGGGCGGCCTGATCGTGATGGACGAGAGTTCGTGCATGGTGGACGTGGCCCGCTACTTCACCGAGTTCTGCATGGACGAGTCCTGCGGGAAGTGCATCCCCTGCCGGGTGGGCACCACCCAGCTCCACCACCTGCTTTCCAAGATCTGCAACGGCCAGGGGACCATGCAGGACCTGGAGCTCCTGGAGGAGCTGGCGCCCTATGTCAAGGAGGCCAGCCTTTGCGGCCTGGGGCAGAACGCGCCCAATCCGCTCATCAGCACCCTGCGCTATTTCCGCGACGAGTACCTGGCCCACATCGTCGACAAGAAATGCCCCGCCGGGGTGTGCAAAACCGCCTCGCTGACAGGAGTCCGCTGATGCAGACCGTCGAGATACAGGTCAACGACAAGAAGATCAAGGCCGAGGCCGGCCAGACCGTTCTGGCGGCCTGCCGCCAGAACGGGATCGAGATCAGGACCCTGTGCGCCCTGAAGGGGCTGAGCATGGTGGGGGCCTGCCGCCTCTGCCTGGTGGAGATGGAGGGCAGCCCGCGGCTTTTCCCGGCCTGCACCACCCTGGTGGCGGCCAACCAGAAGTACCGCACGGACACCGAGCGCCTGCGCAAATACCAGCGCCTCACCGTGGAGCTGCTCTTCGCCGAGCGCAACCACGTCTGCTCGGTGTGCGTGGCCAACAACCG
>JAJYGY010000227.1 GCA_021790555.1 bacterium | reverse complement strand
CCCGCCACCTCCCCGGACTGGCCATTTTTGGCAGGGTCGTCACCGGCGCGGTGCTGGGCCTGCTCTTCACCCTGGTCAACTACCTGGTGGCGCTGCTGATCATCCGCAAGCGAATCCAGCTGTACTCGCGCTTCGTCGGGCAGGTCGCCACGGGCAAGCTGAAGGAAAGGCTGGAGGTCCATTCCAGGGGCCTCTTCGGGGAGTTCGCCAGCAACCTCAACGCCATGGCCGAGGGCGTGACCACCATGGTGGGCCAGGTGGCCCAGGTGACCCACAAGGTCTCCGCCTCGGCCGAGAGCCTTTCTGCCTCGGCCGAGCAGATGAACGCCTCGGCGGAGGAGATCACCAGCACGGTTCAGCAGATTTCCAAGGGAGTCGAGACCCAGGCGGAAAAGACGGTGGAGACGTCCCAGGTGATGGCCCAGATGTCGCAGAACGTGCAGGCCGTGGCGCGCCGGTCCGAGGACGTGGCCCGGGTGGCGGCGCAGGCCTCGCAGACGGCCCAGAAGGGCGGGGAGGCGGTGCGCGAGGCCACCGCCAAGCTCAACCGGATATTCGACGACGCCCACGCCAGCGCCCAGATCGTGCAGGGCCTGGGGGAGCACAGCCGGCAGATAGGAAAGGTGGTGGGCATCATCACCGGCATCGCCGAGCAGACCAACCTGCTGGCCCTCAACGCGGCCATCGAAGCCGCCCGGGCGGGCGAGGCAGGGCGCGGCTTCGCCGTGGTGGCCGACGAGGTCCGCAAGCTTGCCGAAGGGTCGTCCAACGCGGCCGGGGAGATCCGCAAGATCATCGCCCAGATCCAGGCGGAGACGGCCAAGGCCGTGGAAACCATGCGGGCGGGGGCCGACCAGCTGAGCACGGGGCGCGAGGTGGTGGACCAGGCCGGGGCCTCGCTGGAGGAGATCATCGCGGTGGTGAGGCAGGTGGACGAGATGGCCAAGGAGATTTTCGGCCTGGCCAGGAAGCAGGCCGAGGGGAGCGAACAGGTGGTCAAGGCGGTGGAGGACATCGCGGCCGTGGCCGAGGAAACCGCGGCCGGCACGCAGGAGGCCTCGGCCTCGACGCAGGAGCAGACCGCCAGCATGCAGGAGATGGCCGCGGCCGCCCAGGAGCTGGCCAACCTGGCCGAGAGCATGAAGCAGTCGGTTTCGCGATTTCAACTGTGAAGGCAGCATGGACCTGACCCCCCAACCCGCTCCCCCCGCCGGCGAACTGAAGCTGGTGGTCTTCAAGCTGCTGGCCGAGGAGTTCGCCGCCTCCATCCACCAGGTGAGGGAGGTCATCCGCCTGCCCGGGCTGACCCGGATGCCCAGGACCCCCGCCTACGTGGTGGGCCTGATGAACCTGCGGGGCAAGGTGTTCCCCGTCATCGACCTGAAGCGGCGATTCCGCATGGAGGCGCGGGCCTCCGACGGCCGCACCAGGGTGATGGTGGTGGAGGTCGGGGAACAGGCCATGGGACTGGTGGTGGACGACGTGGTCGAGGTGCTGCGGACCTCGCGGGACCATTTCGAGCCGCCTCCGGCCATGATCGCGGAGAACACCGGGCTCTACCTGAAGGGAGTGGTGAAGCTGGGCGAACGCCTGCTGCTGCTGCTGGACCTGAACCGGCTCTTCAGCGCCGAGGAGCTGGCCGAGATCGCCCGGGCGGGGGCGGAAGGCAAGCCCTGACCCCGAGGGGCCGGGGCACTGTTGGAAAGAGACGGCCATGGCGAAGAGAATCCTGGTGGTGGACGACGCGGCCTTCATGCGCGCCACCCTGAAGAACATCCTGACGGGCGGGGGCTTCGAGGTGGTGGGCGAGGCCCGCAACGGGACCGAGGCGGTGGAGATGTACCGCTCGCTGAAGCCCGACTTGGTGACCATGGACATCGTGATGCCGGAAATCTCCGGCATCGACGCCGTGCGGACCATCCTTTCCGAGGACCCCGGGGCCACCGTGGTCATGTGCAGCGCCATGGGCCAGCAGGCCCTGGTGATCGAGGCCATCCAGGCCGGCGCCAAGGATTTCGTCATCAAGCCGTTCCAGGCGGCCCGGGTGCTGGAGGCGGTGCAGAGGGCCCTGGAACCCTGAAGGGAAGCCCATTCACGTCAGAGGCAGGCTTGACCGAACCGCAAAAAACCGCGAAGTCCGCCGAGAAGATCCGCGTCCTGGTGGTGGATGACTCGGCCTTCATGCGCAAGATGATCAGCAAGCTGGTCAACGGGGACCCCGGGTTGACCGTGGTGGGCACGGCCAGGGACGGGATGGAGGCCATCCGCAAGCTGGGGGAGCTGAAACCCCAGGTGGTCACCCTGGACCTGGAGATGCCCAGGCTGGACGGCCTGCAGACCCTGGGCTACATCATGTCGGAGAATCCCACCCCCTGCGTGATGCTTTCGGCCCACACGCCCCGGGGCGCCCAGGAGACCCTCAAGGCGCTGGAATATGGCGCCGTGGATTTCATCCAGAAGCCCTCGGGCAGCATCTCCCTGGACCTGGAGAGGGTGGCGGAGGAGCTGGTCACCAAGATCAAGGTGGCCCACGGCATCAACCTCAAGAAGCTGCCATTCCTGGAGGGGGAGGCAGGCGGGCCTTCGCGCGCCGCCGAGGGGGGCGTCCTCCCCGTCCGGACGGACGCGGAGGGGGGCGGTGTCCTTCTGGTGGGCGCCTCCACCGGGGGCCCGCGGGCGTTGTCGGCCTTCCTGCCCCGCCTGCCCAAGGACCTGCCCGTGCCGGTGCTGGTGGTGCAGCACATGTCGGCCGGCTTCACCCGTTCGCTGGCCGAGCGCCTGGACCACGCCTCGCAGATCCGGGTGCGGGAGGCGGCTGAGGGGCAGAAGATCGCGCCCGGCATGGCCTACCTGGCGCCGGGGGACTGGCACATGGAGGTGTTCGAGGAGGGTGGCGAGGGCGTCCTGCGCCTGAACCAGAGGCCGCCGGTCCTGGGGGTGCGGCCCAGCGTGGACCTGCTCTTCCTTTCCGCGGCCCGGGCCTTCGGCCGGCGCTGCCTGGCCGTGGTGCTGACGGGCATGGGGCACGACGGGACCAAGGGCGCCCGGGCCGTCAAGAAGGCCGGTGGAGCGGTGCTGGCGCAGGACGAGGCGTCGTGCGTGGTTTTCGGCATGCCCAGGGCGGTGATGGAGGCGGGCTGCGCGGACAGGATGGTCCCGCTGGACGGCATGGCCGGGGCGGTGGTGGAGGCGCTGGACGGGGTCCGGGGCGGCCCGGGGCGACAGGGGTTCTGAATGGATTTGAACGAGTACCGCGACATCTTCATCAGCGAGGCCCAGGAGCACCTGCAGCAGCTCAACGAGGGCACCCTGAGGCTGGAGAAGGACCATCGCGACCTCGAGGCGGTCCATTCGCTTTTCCGCGCCTCGCACACCCTCAAGGGCATGGCCGCCACGATGGGGTTCGACGGCATCACCGAGCTGACCCACCAGATGGAAAGCGTCCTGGACGCGATCCGGTCCGAATCCCTTCCCGTCACCCGCCCCCTGATCGACCTGCTGTTCGCCTGCATCGACCAGCTGGGCAACCAGATCGGCCAGGTGGCCGGAGGAAGCCAGGTGCCGGAGATCCCGGCGGACCTGATCGTCCGCCTGAAGCGGGGCATGGAGTCGTCCCAGGAACCCGGGGAGGCCGCGGCGGAGCCCGTGCCGGCCCCCGGGGCGGCTCCGGGGAAGTCGCTGGAGGAAGCCTGGAGCCAGGGCAAGCGCGTGTTCCGGCTCGCTCTGGAGGTGGAGAAGAGCTGCACCTTCCGGGGGGTGCGGGCCGTGATGGCCCTGAGGAACCTCGAGAAGGTGGCGGAGATCCTCAAGACCGAGCCGGGGGTTTCCCGGCTGGAAGCGGGAAGCTTCGACTTCCGGTTCGACGTGTGGGTGGCCAGCCAGGAGGGCCCGGAGGAACTGCGCCGGGCCTGCATGAAGGTGATGGAAATCGCGGACTGCGGGGTCGAGGCCCTGGAGGCCTCCCCGGCACCGGCGCCCGCGGGCGGACCCGGGCCGGCCTCCCGGGAACCCGTCACCCCGGAGGATGAAATCATGCCGGCGCCGCCCGCCATGGGGACGCCCGCCGCCGCGCCGGCGAAGGAGGAGGCCGCCGAACTCCTGGACGAGGGGACGTCGTCGCCGGGGGCCGCGCCGGCCAAGCAGAGCGTCCGGGTGCACGTCGACCGGCTGGACGCCATGATGAACCTGGTGGGGGAACTGGTCACCCAGAAGATCCGCCTGGGCCAGATCGGCAAGTCCAGCAACCTGAAGGAACTGAAGGATTCCCTCTCGCAGCTGGAGAGGGTGGTGGACGAGCTCCAGGACGAGGTGATGAGCGTCCGCATGGTGCCGGTGGACCACATCTTCAACCGCTTTCCCCGCATGGTGCGCGACCTCGCCCGCGACCTTGGGAAGGAGGTCGAGCTGCGGATGGAGGGCAAGGAGATCGAGTGCGACCGCACCCTTCTGGAGGAGGTCTCCGAACCCCTGGTGCACCTGCTGCGCAACGCCCTGGACCACGGCATCGAAAGCCCGGCTGAAAGGCGCGCCCAGGGGAAGCCGGCCGCGGGCCTGCTGCGCCTGATGGCCAGCCGGGAGAAGAACCAGGTGCTCATCGAGATCCGGGACGACGGGCGCGGCATCGACTCGGAAAAGGTGCGGCAGTCGGCCCTGGCCAAGGGCTACCTGAGCCAGACCGAGGCCTCGATGTTCGGCGAAGCCGACGCGGTGCGCTTCATCCTGATGCCGGGATTCTCCACGGCCGAGAAGGTGACCTCCCTTTCCGGAAGGGGAGTGGGCCTGGACGTGGTGAAGACCAAGGTGGAATCCTTCGGCGGGGGGCTGAAGATCGAATCCAGGAAGGGACAGGGCACGGCCTTCCACCTGCGCCTGCCCCTCACCCTGGCCATCATCCAGGCCCTGATGGTCCGCGTGGGCGGCGAGATCTACGCCGTGCCCGTGGCCAACACCGTGGAGGCCGTGGAATACGGCCCCGCCGACCTTCGCGTGATGCAGAACCAGGAGGTGGTGCTTCTGCGCGAACAGGTGCTTCCGGTGCTGCGCCTGGGCGCCCTGCTGGAGACCCCCGGGGGCCAGGGACCCCTGCCCGGCACCTTCACCGTGCTGGTGGCGGAGACGGCCGACCGCCGGGTGGGCCTGATGGTGGACGAGGTGATCGGGCAGCAGGAGATCGCCATCAAGAACCTGGGCGGGCTGTTGAAGGGCGTGCGCGGCTTCGGCGGCGTGACGGTCCTGGGGGACGGGCGCATCGCCTTGATCCTGGACATTCCCAGCCTGATTTGAACCCTGTAGCCTGGAGCCTCCATGGCCGACCTGAAATCCCTTCACGAATCGCAGCTGGACGCCCTGGCCGAGGTGGGCAACATCGGGGCGGCCCACGCCGCCACGGCCCTGTCGCAGCTGCTGCGCCGCAAGATCATGATCTCGGTGCCGGACGTGCGCGTCCTGCCCTTGAGCCAGGTTTCGTCCCTGGTGGGGCCCCCCGAGACCCTGGTGGCGGGCGTGACCATGCACGTGCTGGGCGACGCCACGGCTCGGATCCTGCTGCTGCTGCCCCGGGCCAGCGCCATCAACCTTTCGGACATGCTGCTCAACCAGGCCGTGGGGTCGACCAAGGTGCTCTCCGAGATGGGGCATTCGGCCATCAAGGAGACGGGCAACATCCTGGCCAGCGCCTACCTGAACGCGCTCAGCGAGTTCCTGGGCCTGCTGCTCATCCCCTCGGTGCCCAACCTGGTCTTCGACATCGCCGGGGCCATCCTGGACACCGTGTCGCAGGACTACGGGCTGCCCACCGACGACCTGCTGTGCATCACCACCCAGTTTCTGGAGGACACCCAGGTGATCAAGGGGTATTTCCTCCTCATCCCGGACCAGGCCTCCCTGGAGGTCATCCTGGGCTCGGTCAAGACCACCGGCTGAAGGCGGGCGACGCCAAGCCGGATTTTTTGGGGGAAAAATGGCGGAACGCGACGGGGAACTGCTCTTTGCCCTGGACATCGGCACCCGCAAGGTGGCCGGCCTGCTGGTGGCCAGGGAGGGCGACAAGGCCGGCATCCCGGCCTGGGAGGTCCTGGAACATCCCGAACGGGCCATGCTGGACGGCCAGGTGCACCACGTGGAGAAGGTGGCCTGGGCGGTCCGGGCACTGAAGGAGAAGCTGGAAGCCGCCTGCGGAAGGCCCCTCCAAGCGGCCCACGTGGCCGTGGCGGGCAGGTCGCTGCTGACCCAGCAGGGCGAGGCCGGCGGGGACTTCAGCGACCAGGCCTCGCTGCGGCCGGACCAGGTGCGGGCCCTGGAACTGCAGGCCGTGCGCGAGGCCAGGCTGGCCCTGCCGGACGTCAAGGCCGCCTCGGCCAGCTACTGCGTGGGCTACGCCGTCACCCGCTCGAGCCTGGACGGGGTGGCCCTGGGATCGCTGGAGGGGCACCGCGGCCGCCGCGCCGAGATCCGCGTGCTGGCCACCTTCCTGCCGAGGATCGTGCTGGAATCGCTGGTGGCGGCCCTGCAGCAGGCCGGGCTTTCCCTGGCCAGCCTCACCCTGGAACCCATCGCCGCGCTGTCCGTGGCCATCCCGGCCGACCTGAGGCGCCTCAACCTGGCCCTGGTGGACGTGGGCGCCGGAACCTCGGACATCGCCCTGACCCGCGGCGGCGTGGTGACGGCCTTCGCCATGGTGCCCCTGGCCGGCGACGAGCTGACCGAGCGCCTCTGCGACGCCTACCTGGTGGACTTTGAGCAGGCCGAGCGGCTCAAGCGCGACCTGGGCAACGCCGACCTGCTGGAGGCCCGCGACCTCTTCGACAAGCCCCTGAGCCTGCCGCCCGAATCGGTCTACCGGGTGCTGGAGCCGGCCCTGGCCGAGGCGGCCCGCGAGGTGGCCGCAAGGATACTGGAGATGAACGGCGGGGATCCACCCCAGGCGGCCCTGCTGGTGGGTGGAGGCAGCCAGGTGCCGGGGCTGGACCGCATGCTGGCCGAGGCCCTGGGGATTCCGGCCTCGCGGGTGGGCCAGCGCCTTCCCAACCTGCAGCGTGCCTTCACCGGGCTGCCCGAGGGGCTCAACCGGGTCTGGGCGGTGACGCCCCTGGGGATAGCCCTGACTGCCCTGCGCGGGCAGGGCCTGCCCTTCGCCCACTTCCGCGTCAACGGGCAGCGCGTGGACGTGCTGAACCTGAGCCAGCGCTTCTCGGTTTTCGACGCCCTGGTGGCGGCGGGCAAGGAGGTAAGGCACTTCTTCGGCCGTCCCGGCCTGGCCCTCAGCTACAGCCTCAACGGCGAGATGAAGACGGCCAAGGGCGGCCTGGGCACCCCGGCGCGGGTGCTGCTGGAGGGCCGCGTGGCGGGGTTCGACGACGCCCTCCGCGACGGCGACGAGCTGACCTTCGAGGAGGGTCTGCCGGGCGGCAACGGGCGCCTGACCGTGGGGCAGGCCCTCGAGGAGGCGGGCATCTCGGAGATCCCCTTCCGCTTCAACGGGAAGGCCCGGGCCCTCACGCCGTCGGTGCTGATGAACGGCCGGCCGGCCGAGGCGGACGAGGAACTGCCCGACCAG
Source organism: bacterium (assembly GCA_021790555.1). Classification (GTDB taxonomy): domain Bacteria; phylum Oederibacteriota; class JAJYGY01; order JAJYGY01; family JAJYGY01; genus JAJYGY01. The sequence goes on along the minus strand of JAJYGY010000227.1, from coordinate 616 downwards.
GCCCGGCTTGAGGTGAGGACCAGCCGGAGCATGGACGCCCTGCTGAAGGCCATGGGCTTCGCCCTGGAGGGCCTGTTCTCGCGGGTGGTGGCCATCCGCGTCGACGGAGAGCCGCGCGTGCTCACCCAGAGGAACTACCGCCTGAGGGTCAACGGGGCCGAGGCCGGCCTGGAAAGGCTGCTGGCGCCCGGCGACGACGTGGAATTCGACCCCAACGGCGGCTCGCACATCAGCCTGCGCGACGTGCTTCCGCCCGAGGCCTCGCGGCCCCTGAGCTTCACCGTCAACGGCCGGCCCCTGCGGCTGCCGCGGCCCCCGGCCAAGGTTTTCATGAACGACCGGGAGGTCAGCGTCGACGAGTTCCTCATCGACGGGGCCGAGATCCGCATTTCTCCGGACCCGGCCTTCCAGGTCACGCCCATGACCCTGCTGGCCCAGGCCCCGCTGGAGCCGGGCGGCGGGGCCAACCGCGCCCTGAAGATCCTGGTCAACGGCCTGCCGGCCGGGGCCACCACGGTGCTTCCGGACGGGGCCGAGGTCGTCCTGACCCGGGAAGAGCAGCCGTGAGGCCCACGTGTCCGCCCTGAGCAGGGAGGAGGAACTCGCCGGCTGGGTG
>JAJYGY010000038.1 GCA_021790555.1 bacterium | reverse complement strand
GAACATCCCCGACACGGTGGGCTATTCCGTGCCCGGCGAGTTCGGCGAGATGATCGCCTTCCTGATCTCCCGGGTGAAGGTCAAGGGGGTGGTCTTCAGCGTGCACTGCCATAACGACCTGGGCCTGGCCGTGGCCAACAGCCTGGCCGCGGTGGAGGCCGGGGCCCGGCAGGTGGAATGCACCCTCAACGGCATCGGGGAGCGGGCCGGCAACGCCAGCCTGGAGGAGGTGGTGATGGCCCTGAAGACCCGCAAGGACCACTTCAAGGTGGCGACGGGGGTCAACACGCGCGAGATCACCAAGGCCTCGCGCCTGGTCAGCACCATCACGGGCATGGCCGTGCAGGCCAACAAGGCCATCGTGGGGGCCAACGCCTTCGCCCACGAGAGCGGCATCCACCAGGACGGCGTGCTGAAGAACCGCCAGACCTACGAGATCATGGAGCCCTCCGACATCGGCCTGAACGACAACGTCATCAAGCTGGGCCGCCGCAGCGGCCGCCACGCCCTGAAGAAGCGCCTGTCCCAGCTGGGGGCCCAGCTGGACGAGAAGCAGATGGACAAGGCCTACGAGGCCTTCATCGCCCTGGCCGACCGCAAGAAGGACATCTTCGACGACGACCTGCTGACCCTGCTGGTGCCGGCCGACACCGCCAAGGCGGGCTACCGCCTGGCCGAGCTGCTGGTGACGGCGGGCACGGGCAAGGGGGCCACCGCCAAGATCACCCTGGAAAAGGAGGGCCGGCCCCTGGTGACCCTGTCCGAGGGCACCGGCCCGGTGGACGCCATCTACCGGGGCCTGCAGGAGCTCAGCACGGACTACACCCTGGTCAGCTACAGCATCCAGGCCATCACCGGGGGCACCGACGCCCAGGGCGACGTGACCGTGGTCATGGAGCACAAGGGCAAGCGGGTCTCGGCCCGTTCGGCCCACACCGACGTGCTGGTGGCCTCGGCCGAGGCCTACCTGGCGGCCATCAACCGGATGGCCACGCTGAAGGAAGTCAAGCTGGACATGAAGGGGGTCTAGCGGGCGTTTTGGGATGGTCCGTCCGGGGCTTGAACCGTCCGGAGCCGGAATTCACACGAGCATGGGAGCCATACGGACATGTCGAAAAAGCTGAAAGTGGCGGTGGTGGGTGCCACGGGCATCGCCGGGCAGCAGTTCCTGGCCTGCCTGAAGGAGCACCCCTGGTTCGAGGTGGCCGCCCTGGCCGGCAGCCGGCGCTCGGCCGGCATGAAGTACCTGGAGGGCATCCGCCAGGCCAACGGGGCCACCGGCTGGTGGGCCGAGGGCGAGGTTCCGGGGGCCTTCCGGGACATGCCCATCCAGGATTCGGCGTCCCTGGACGCCTCCCGGGTGGACCTGGTCTTCACCGCCGTGGAATCGGACGTGGCCAGGGAGCTGGAGCCGAAGTACGCCGCCACCACCCCGGTGGTCTCGGCGGCCTCGGCCTTCCGCATGGAGCCGGACAGCCCCCTGCTCATCCCCGGGGTCAATTCCGGCCACGCGCCCCTGGTCCGGGAGATGGCGCGCCGGAGGGGTTGGAAGGGCTTCGTCACGGCCATCCCCAACTGCACCACCACGGGCCTGGCCGTGAGCCTGGCCCCCCTGGTGAAGTCCTTCGGCGTGCGGCGCCTCTTCATGACCAGCATGCAGGCCGTCAGCGGCGCGGGCCGCAGCGGCGGCGTGCTGGTGCTGGACGCGCTGGACAACATCGTGCCCTACATCTCGGGCGAGGAGGAGAAGGTGCAGCGCGAGGTGGCAAAGATTTTCGGGGAGCTGAAGGGCGCCGCCGTGGAGAACGCGCCCATCGCCGTCAGCTGCACCTGCACCCGCGCGGGCGTGCTGGAGGGCCACACCGAGACGGTCTTCGCCGAACTGGGGAAGGCGGCCACGGTGGAGGAGGCCGCCGCGGCCATGCGTTCCTGGGCCCCCAAGGAGCTGGAAGGACTCCCCACGGCACCGGCTTCGGGCATGGTGTACGTGCACGACGACCCCTTCCGGCCCCAGCCGCGCCTTGACCGGGACCGGGGCGAGGGCATGGTGACCACGGTGGGGCGCCTGCGCCAGGACCCGGTGCTGCCCAACGGGCTGAAATACGTGCTGGTGTCGCACAACACCAAGATGGGGGCGGCCAAGGGCGCGGTGCTGACGGCCGAACTGCTGGTGAAACAGGGCCTGATCGGGGCTTAGCCCCGGGCCGCGGGGTTCCCATGCGCAAGCTGAAGCTCGTCCTCGAATACGAAGGCACCAACTACCACGGCTGGCAGAAGCAGGAAAACGCCCCGGCCGTCCAGAACCTGCTGGAGGACCGGCTGAAGGTGCTGCTGAAGGAGCCGGTTTCCACCATCGGGGCGGGCCGGACCGACACCGGCGTGCACGCCCGCATGCAGGTGGTCAGCTTCTCCACGGCCAGCCCGCTGGACACGGCCCGGCTGGCGCGGGGGCTCAACGGCCTGCTGCCCCGCGACATCCGGGTGACGGCCTGCGAGGAGGCGCCGCAGGCCTTCAGCGCCCGGCGCGACCCCCTGCGCAAGACCTACCACTACCGCCTGCTCAACCGCCAGGCCGATTCGCCCTTCTGGCGCCGCTTCGCCTGGCACCTGCCGGAGCCCCTGGACGTGGAGGCCATGCGCCAGGCCGGGGCCTGCCTGGTGGGGGACCACGACTTCAGCTCCTTCCGGGCGGCCTCCTGCGAGGCCGAGCACGCCCGGCGGCGCCTGATGGAGGCGCGGGTGGACCAGGAAGGGGAACTGCTGGTCGTCAAGCTGACGGCCACGGCCTTCCTGCACCACATGGCCCGCATCATCGCCGGGACCCTGGTGGAGACCGGGCAGGGCCGGCGCAAGCCCGGGGACATGAAGGCGCTGCTGGAGGCCCGGGACCGGAGGCGGGCCGGCAAGACGGCCCCGGCCCGGGGCCTGATCCTGTGGGAAGTGGTGTACGGGGCCATTCCCCGTCCCAAGGCTTAAATCGCGCTTGACATCTCCGGGGCCGGCCACTAAACTTGGCCCTCTTTTTTATCCGGTAGGGAGGAAAAGCATCATGGCAGAGTTGAGCAAGATCACCCGCTTCGGCCGCCGGGAAGACCTGGAAAAGGGCCGCAAGTGGTACATCGTGGACGTCAAGGGCAAGCCCCTCGGAAGGGTGGCCAGCCGCATCGCCCATCTCCTGAAGGGCAAGCACAAGCCCACCTACGACCCGCACCTGGACCAGGGCGACCACGTGGTGGTGCTGAACGCGGGCAAGGTCAAGCTGACGGGCAAGAAACCGCTGCAGAAGGAGACCTTCTCCTTCAGCGGCTACCATGGCGGCCACCGCATCGAGAAGTACCGCGACCTGCTCCAGCAGAAGCCCGAAAGGGCCATCTACCTGGCCGTCAAGGGCATGCTCCCCAAGAATAGCCTGGGGCGCAAGATGATCCTGAAGATGAAGGTCTACCGCGACGAGAAGCACCCGCATTCGGCCCAGAAGGCCGAGCCGGTGCCGGCCCTTTATTTCGGCAAGCTCTGAGAGCCGAGGCATTTTAATATAAGGAAGGAGAACCATGTCCGCCAAATCCGCCACCCCCCAGTTCGCCGGCACGGGCCGCCGCAAGAGGGCCATCGCCCGCGTGCTCCTCAGCCCCGGCACGGGCAAGATCATGGTCAACGAGCAGGACGCCGACAAGTATTTTTCGCGCGAAGTCCTCTCCATCCTCATCCGCATGCCCCTGCTGGCCACCGGGCAGTCCGACAAGGTGGACGTGAAGGCGGAATGCTACGGTGGGGGCGTCAGCGCCCAGGCCGGCGCCCTGCGCCACGGCATCTCCCGGGCCCTGGTGAGCATGGACCCGGACAACCGCCCGCCGCTGGCCAAGGCCGGCCTGATGACCCGCGACCCCCGCATGGTGGAGCGCAAGAAGTACGGACGCGCCGGCGCCCGCAAGCGCTTCCAGTTCTCCAAGCGCTAGGACAGGCCCTCCGGTTCCGGACAAAAAAGCCCCCTCACGGGGGCTTTTTTGTTGTACGATCCGGGGAAACGCCTTTCGGATGCCGACGATGCGCACCATCCTTCACGTGGACATGGACCAGTTCTACGCCGCCGTGGAAATGCGCGACCGGCCGGAGCTGCGCGGGCTTCCCCTGGTGATCGGGGCCGACCCCAAGGGGGGCAGGGGCCGCGGGGTGGTGTCCACGGCCAGCTACGAGGCCCGCAAATTCGGCGTGCGCTCGGCCCTGCCCGTCTCCACGGCCTACCGGCTCTGCCCCCAGGCCGTGTTCCTTCCCGTGGACATGGAGAAGTACGCCGCCGTGTCGGCGGAGATCCAGGCCGTGTTCCTGAAGGCCACGCCCCTGGTCGAGCCGCTGTCCCTGGACGAGGCCTTCCTGGACATGACCCAGAGCCGGCTGCTGATGGGCGACGGGCGCCAGGCCGCCGCGCGCCTGAAGGCCGAGGTCTTCAGGGCCACCCGCCTGACCTGCTCGGTGGGCGTGGCGCCCAACAAGTTCCTCGCCAAGATCGCCTCGGACCTGAAAAAACCCGACGGACTGGTGGTGGTGGAGCCGGGCCGGGAGAGGGAATTCCTGGCGCCCCTGCCGGTGGCGCGCGTTTGGGGCGTGGGGCCCAAGACCGAGGCCCTGCTGAAGGGCATGGGCATCGTCCAGGTGGGGCAGCTGCAGGATTTCCCGCTGGGCCCCCTGAGCCAGCGCCTGGGTTCCTTCGGCGCCGAGCTGAAGGAGCTGGCCCTGGGCCGCGACGACCGGCCGGTGGTGCCGGACCAGGAGGCCAAGAGCCTGGGACGCGAGACCACCTTCGAGCGGGACACGGCCGAGGCCGGTACGCTGCGCCAGACCCTAGCCGGGTTGTGCGAGGAGGTGGCCGGGCGCCTGCGCGCCCAGGCCCTGCGCGCCGGCCAGGTGACGCTGAAGCTGCGCTTCGAGGGTTTCGAGACCCACACCCGGCAGCGGCCCCTGCGGCCGGCCAGCAGCCACGGGCCCGAGCTGCTGGAGGCCACTCTGCCGATGCTGCGCGAGTTCCTGAAGGGCGGCCGGCGGGTGCGCCTGCTGGGCGTGGCCGCGGGCCGGCTGGAAGGGGGGGAGCCGCGGGAGCAGATGGAGCTTTTCGGGCAGGACTCGGAGAAGAAAAACAAGGTGGACCTGGCGCTGGACAAGGTGAGGGCCCGCTTCGGCGGCGGGGCCCTGACGCGGGCCAGCCAGATGGCCCTGCGCGAGAGCGAGTTCCAGGAGGCCTCGCGCAGGGCCGGCCAGGCCGGACTTTCGATGAAGCCCGGCACAGGCTCCGCCGGATCGAGTCCGGCGGGCCTGGAGAAGCGCCCCGCCCCGGGGCGCGGAGGAGAGCCATGACCCGCTGCCCCGCCTGCCGCGAGGCCAACCCGGATTCCCGCCCCGTGTGCGCGCGCTGCGGGGCCCGCATGCCCGCCCGGCCCCCGCGCCCCACCCTGGCGGAGCTGGCCGAGCCCGGGGCCGCCCTGCGGGCCTGGCTGGCCGTGCTGCCGGCCATGGCCCTGTACGGCCTCCTCTTCAACTGGGTCTACCCCACCATCCCCAGGCTGGAAGGCCGCCTTTTCGTTTATTTCTCGGCCCTGGGCCTGTGCGCGGGGCTGTGCCTGGCCTGGACGCGCGGCGAGGCCGGCCGCTGGCAGGGCTGGGCCCTGCTGGGCCTGGCCTCGGGCTGGGCCTCCTACGCCGTGGATTTTCTCTACTCCTACCACACGCTGGTGTACCGGGGGGTGTTCCACCTGGCCGATTTCCTGGGGCTGGGCGGGGAGATCCTCTTCCCCTTCCGGGTGCTGCAGGTGCTGAGGCTGCTGGCCGGCGGACTGGTGCTGGCTCTGGGCTTCGCCGCGTGGCGCCGCCGCCGGGGCCTGCTGCCGCAGCAGCTGGGGGGCCTGGCCCTGGCCTGCCTGGTGAGGGCCTGGGTGCGCGGCTTCCCCATGCCCCGGCCCGCCGCGGTCGGCTGGGGCATGGACGCCCTGCGCCGGGGCCTGGCCGGGCCGGGAAACCGCCTGGGCGTGGAGGGGCTTTTCCTGTACTGCCTGTCGCTGTGGATCCTGTTTTACGCCTTCAGCAGGAAACGGCCGGTTTCCTATTGACGCCATTTTTGCCCCTGTGCTATGGTTCTCGGGAATCGAGGCCGCCCGGGGCGGCCCTTCCCCGGAAGGGGACAAGCAGAAGCCTCCGCTTCTCACCCACCCGCCTGGCGGGAAGGGTTGCCAGTCGCATGCCGTTGTGGAATCGCAAGGCATTTTTCTGTCGGCGGAGGCCCCAGTGGCCGTCCGCCTTTTTTATTTTCAGGGGAGGTGATTCCCATTTCCATTGACCTTCGAACCAACAAAAGGATCCGCGTGCGCGAGGTCCGGCTCATCAACTCCAAGGGTGAGCAGGTGGGCATCCTCCAGACTTTCGAGGCCCAGAAGCTCGCCGACGAGGAGGGTCTGGACTTGGTGGAGGTTTCGCCGGACGCCAGGCCTCCCGTGTGCAAGATCATGGACTACGGCAAGTTCAAGTACGACTCGGAAAAGCGGGAGAAGGAGGCCCGCAAGAAGCAGCACGTCATCATCACCAAGGAAATCAAGGTGAGGCCCAAGATCGACCCGCACGACCTGGGCGTGAAGTTCCGCCACATCCAGGAGTTCATCGCCGACGGATGCAAGGTGAGGGTGACGGTGATGTTCCGCGGGCGCGAGATGGCGCACCAGGAATTCGGCCGCAACATGCTGGACAAGATCGTTCGGGACATCACCGAGGTCGCGGTGGTGGAGCAGGCCCCCAAGATGGAAGGGCCGAACTTGAGCATGCTGCTGGGCCCCAAGCCCGGGGCCGTCAAGCCGGCCGCCAAACAGGAAAAAGCCTCCGCCCAGCCGGAAGGTTCGGGACACTGAGCGGAAAACCCTTCGAAAGGATCGAGCATGCCCAAGATGAAAAGCCACAGCAGCTTCAAGAAGCGGGTGAAGGTGACCCGCAACGGCAAGGTCCTGTTCCACAAGACCGGGCGCCGGCACCTGATGAAGTCGAAGTCCGCCGGAGCCAAGCGCGCCAAGCGCCTGGAAGGCCGGCTTTCCAAGCCGCAGGAAAAGATCGTCCACAAGCTTCTCCCTTACGCCTGATCTAGGCATTTTCAGGAGTCGTCATGGCACGCGTCAAAGGGGGCCAGACCACCAGGGCCCGCAAGAAGAAGATTTTCCAGATGACCAAGGGCTACTGGGGCGGCCACAAGAACCGCTACCGGTCGGCCATGGAAACCCTGGCCAGGGCCGGCAACTTCGCCTACCGCGACCGCAAGGCCAAGAAGCGCCAGTTCCGCAACCTGTGGATCGCCCGCATCAACGCGGCGGCCCGGCTCAACGGGCTGAGCTACAGCAAGCTCATCTCGGGCCTGAAGAGCGCCCAGATCGAGGTCAACCGCAAGGTGATGGCCGACCTGGCCGTCAACGACGCGCGCGCCTTCGCCGAGCTGGCCGAGACGGCCAAGAAGTTCATGGCCACGGCCCCGGCCCAGCCGGCGGCCTGAAGACCCACCCGGCCGCGCTCAAAGCCCCCGCCACGGCGGGGGCTTTGTCGTTTTGGGCGGCCTTTCCCGGCCCGTGAGGCAGACGTGGAACCCCTGGCATCCATCCACCATCCCCTTTGCAAGAAATGGCGCGGGCTCTTTTCCCGGGCCGAGTCGCGCCGCGCCCTGGGCTGTTTCCTGCTGGAGGGCCCCAAGCTGGCCCGCGAGGCCCTGGATTCCGGGGCGCCGGTCCTGGAGGCGGCCTGCACGCCCGAGTTCGCCGCCTCCCAGGCCGGAGCCGGACTGATGAAGGAGCTGCGGAAGCGCGGGGCCGCCGAGTTCCGCCTCCCGGCCAGGCTGATGGAGCGCCTTGCCGACACCGAAAGCCCCCAGGGAATCTTCGTCTCGGCCCGGATTCCGGCACCCAGGCCCCCGCGCTGGCCGGAGGCGGGCCTGGTGGTGGCCCTGGAGGGGGTGCAGGACCCCGGCAACCTGGGCACCCTGCTTCGCAGTTCCTGGGCCGCGTCCGTGGACGTCCTGCTGCTGGGGGAGGGATGCGCGGATCCCTTCTCGCCCAAGGCCCTGCGCTCGGGCGCCGGGGCCCAGCTGCGCCTCAACCTTTCCTTTCCCGGACCGGGCATGGCCTCCCAGCTGAGGGAAATGGGGGCCTCGGGCATCCAGACCGTGGC
>JAJYGY010000132.1 GCA_021790555.1 bacterium | reverse complement strand
GCCTCCTCTCGGACCTGCCCCATGAAAGTCGACTACGAATTCTACGCCATCACGGACCAGAACTCCGCCCGGGGCCGGGGCGACGAGGAGGTGGCCAGGGCCCTGATCCAGGGCGGGGCCACGGTGCTGCAGTACCGGGCCAAGAAGGTGTCGGCGCGCGAGCAGCTGCGCGTGGCGATCAAGCTGAGGGCCCTGACCCAGGCCAAGGGGGTGGCCTTCATCGTCAACGACCGCATCGACCTGGCCGTGGCCGTGGGCGCGGACGGGGTCCACCTGGGGCAGGACGACCTGCCGGTTTCGGCCGCAAGGCTGATGGTGGGCGAGGACCTGATCGTGGGCGTCTCCACGCATTCGCTGGAACAGGCCCGGAGGGCCGAGGCCGACGGCGCCGACTACATCGGTTGCGGGCCCATCTTCGACACCCAGACGAAGGAAAACAACGTGCCTCCGGTGGGCACGGGCCTGCTTCAGGAGGTCCTGGGGGCGGTCAGGATCCCGGTGGTGGCCATCGGCGGCATCAAGGAGCACAGCCTGGAATCCCTGGCGCGCGCCGGCGCCCGGTGCGTCGCCGTGGTCACGGCCCTGACCGGCGCCGAGGACGTGGCCGCGGCCACCCGGTCCATGAAGGAAAAATGGGCGGCCGCCCGGCAGGAGGCGGCCCGCGAAAGGGGCCGCGAGGAGATGGAAGCCAAGGTCCGAAGCGTGAAAAAAGTCAGCTTCCTGTGACCTGAATCTCACCCGCAACGAAGCACACTATGGCATCCAAGACGCTGGGACAATTGCTGATCGAGGAGGGCATCCTCACCCAGGAACAGCTCTCCCAGGCCGAGGCGCAGCAGGCCTCCACGGGCGGCAAGATCGGGCCCGCCCTGGTGCAGATGGGCGTGCTGACCGAGGAATCGCTGCACTACTTCCTGGCCCTGCAGTACGGCGTCGATTTCGTCGACCTGGGCCAGGGGGAGATCCCCCCCGAGGTGCTGAAGTCCATCTCCAAGGACCTGGCCCTGCGCTACCAGGTGGTGCCCTTCTCCAGGACCAACGGAACCCTCACCGTGGCCTCGGCCGACCCGGCCGACCCCAACCTGCTGCGCTTCCAGGAGGACTACCGCAGCCTGGAGCCCAAGAGCGAACTGGCCTACGTCGTCAGCACGGAATCGGCGGTGAAGGCCGCCCTGGCCAGGTACTACGGGGGCGACTCCACGTCCAAGGCGGGCGGGGCGGCGGCCGAGCTTTCCCACAATTCCATGCAGGACATCGTGCTGGCCGGCCAGGCCATGGACCCGGCCCTGATGGGCCAGCCCGGCGGCGAGGCGGCCGCGCCCGTGGGAGAGGAGTTCGACGAGAACGCGGTCAACGACGCCCCGGTCATCCGGCTGGTCAACTCCATCATCAGCCAGGCCGTGGCCAAGCGCGCCTCCGACATCCACCTGAACCCCTTCGAACGCAACATGGTGGTGCGCTACCGCATCGACGGCACCCTGCAGCCCCAACCCGAGCCGCCCGCCCGCTACCGCCGGGCCATGGTGGCCCGCATCAAGGTGATGGGCAAGATGGACATCCTGGAGAAGCGCAAGGCCCAGGACGGCCGCATCAAGATCAAGGTGCAGGGCAAGGTGATCGACCTGCGCGTCTCCACCCTGCCCAGCATCTACGGCGAAAACGTGGTCATGCGCATCCTCGACCAGGAAAGCCTGCAGCTGGACATGAACAAGCTGGGCTTCGAGTCCGCCGAGCTGGCCAAGTACACCGACGCCATCCAGCAGCCCTACGGCATGATCCTGCACACCGGCCCCACCGGGTCTGGCAAGACCACCACCCTGTATTCCGCCCTCTCCACCCTCAACAACCCGGCCAAGAACCTGATGACCATCGAGGACCCGGTGGAGTACCAGCTTCCCGGGGTGATCCAGACCCAGGTCAATCCCGACGCCGACCTCACCTTCGCCAACGTGCTGCGGGCCAACCTGCGCCAGGACCCCAACATCATCATGCTGGGAGAGATCCGCGACGGAGAGACCGCCGAAATCGCCATCAAGGCCGCCCTGACCGGCCATCTGGTGCTTTCCACCCTGCACACCAACGACGCGCCCTCCACCGTGATGCGCCTCATCGACATGGGCGTCGATCCCATCGACGTGGGCTCCTCGCTGCTCATCGTGGTGGCGCAGCGCCTGATCAAGCGCATCTGCACCCAGTGCAAGCAGCCTGTGGAGCCCCAGGCCGAGGACCTCGACCGCGTCATGATCGATCCCAAAAGCATCGAGGGCGTCACGTTCTACCGCGGAGCGGGCTGCAGCAACTGCAACGGCACGGGATACCGGGGCCGCATCGCCCTGTACGAGATCATGCGGGTGACCCCCGCGGTGGCGGAATCCATCTTCCGCCGCGACGACCTGAACCAGCTGACGGAGGTGGCGCTTTCCGAGGGCATGCAGACCCTGCGCATGCTGGCCATCAACAAGTGGAAGGCGGGCATCACCACCATGGAGGAGATCCTGAGGGTGACGGCGGCGGAATAGGCCCGGCCCTTTGAAACGGTCCACGCGTCCGGCCAAGGAAGGATGTGGCATGAAGACCAAACGCATCGGCGAACTGCTGGTGGAAGAATCCATGATCACCGAACAGGACCTGCAGAAGGCCCTGGAGGCGCAGAAGAGCACCCGCAAGACCCTGGGCGCCACGCTGGTGGAACTGAACCTGCTTTCGGAGGAGACCCTCTACCACTTCCTGGCCATGCAGCACGGCCTGGATTTCGTGGACATCAGCAAGGTGGCCGTGGACCCCTCCGTGCTCAAGACCTGCCCCGAGGCCGTGGCCCGCAAGCTGATGATGTTCCCCCTGGAGAAGGACGGCAACACCCTCAAGCTGGCCATCTGCAACCCCGAGGACCCGGCCCTGCTGCACCTGCACTACGAGCTGGTGGTGGAGCCCTCCACGGAATTCACGTTCGTGCTGGCCAGCGAGAACGCCATCCGCGGCATCATCGACCGCCACTGGTCCGCCGCCGCCACGGCCGCCTCGGCCAGCCTCGAGGAGACCATCAAGGAGATCGCCCAGGAGGGCGGCGGGGAGGACATCGAGATCGTCCAGGAGAAGAAGCTGGGCGAGGAGGACGAGGAATCGGCCGGGGGCGTGGACGAGGCCCCCATCATCCGGCTGTGCAACTACATCATCGAGGACGCCATCTCCAAGCGGGCCTCCGACATCCACATCAATCCCTTTGAAAAGAAGATCGTCCTGCGCTACCGCATCGACGGGGCCCTGGTGGATTTTCCGGCACCGCCGCTGGCCTACAAGCGGGCCCTGTCCTCGCGCTACAAGATCATGGCCAAGATGGACCCCATGGAGCGCCGCAAGGCCCAGGACGGGCGCATCAAGTACAGCTTCCAGGGACGCCAGGTGGACCTGCGCGTGTCGGTGCTACCAAGCATCTGGGGCGAGAACATCGTCATGCGCCTCATCGACCAGGCCGCGCGCAAGCTGGACATCCGCACCATGGATTTCACCGACGAACAGATGTCCCTCTTTGAGCAGGCCTACCGCAGCCCCTACGGCATGATCCTGGTGACGGGCCCCACCGGGTCGGGCAAGACCACCACCCTGTATTCCGTGCTGACGGACGTCAACACGCCGGGCAAGAACATCATGACCGCCGAGGACCCGGTGGAATACCGCCTGCCCAACCTGGTGCAGATCCAGGTCAACCCCATCGCCGGGCTCAACTTCGCCAACGTGCTGCGCGCCTTCCTGCGGCAGGACCCCAACATCATCATGGTGGGCGAGATCCGAGACAAGGAGACGGCCGACATCGCGGTGAAGGCCTCGCTGACCGGCCACCTGGTCATCTCCACCCTGCACACCAACGACGCGCCCTCCACCATCACCCGCCTGGTGAACATGGGCATCGACCCCATCTACGTGGGCACCTCGGTGCTGGTGGTCTGCGCCCAGAAGCTGCTGCGGCGCATCTGCGCCAACTGCAAGGAGCCCTGGCCTGCCGAGCCGGACCTGGTGAAGCGCGCCCGGCTCGGGGAGGCCGACCTGGCCGGTGTCACGCTCTACCACGGCAGGGGCTGCCCGGAATGCAACAACACCGGCTACAAGGGACGCCTGTCGGTGCACGAGGTGCTGAAGGTGGATTCCCGGGTGCGCAAGGCCATCTTTTCGCACTGCAACCTGAACGAACTGCGCGGCGTGGTGAAGGAAAACGGCATGAAGACCATGCGCGAGATCGCCCTGGCCAAGATGAAGGAGGGCGTGACCACGCTGGAAGAGGTGGTCAACGAGACCCAGCTGGTGTGAGGGGCGGAAGGCCCGCTTTGAGAGGTCCGGCATGGCGGAGAAGAAAATCCTGGTGGTCGACGACGAGGCGCACATCCGCCAGGCCGTGATGGCGGCCCTGGAGGGCGGCGGCTACCAGGTGGACAGCGCCGAGAACGGCAGGCAGGCCGTGGACAAATGCCGCAGCTTCCGGCCCGACCTGGCCATCCTGGACGTGCGCATGCCCGTCATGGACGGGCACATGGCCAGCATCGAGATCCACTACGATCCGGCCCTGAAGGACGTGAAGTTCATGTTCCTGAGCGCCAACACGGACGACGATTCGCGCAATTTCGCCTTCGGCCACGGGGCCGAAGCCTACCTCACCAAGCCCTTCCGGGTGGAGGAGCTGTTAGAGAAGGTGAGGAAGCTGCTCGAGCCGGGGCAGGAAAAGGCCGAAAAACCGGAAGGGGCCCCCAGGCGGGAGCCCTCCCCGGCCCCCCAGGCGGCCGTGGACGAGAAGGCCAAGGCCCAGTACCTGGAAGGCCTCAAAAACAAATTCAAGAAGTAGGCCATGACCCTGTCCCTGCGTTCCGTCAGCCTGACCGTCAAAATCGGGGCCCTGCTCGTGCTGGCGGTGGCCGCCAGCCTCACCTTGGCCGGCGCCCTGATCTACAACGGCATGAAGGTGGACGTGTACCAGCGCGTGGAGGACGAGCTGGTGCAGACGGCCAGCGCCCACGCCCTGCTTTTCGAGGGCATGAAGCTTCCCCGCCTGAAGCCCGGTGAAATCCCCGGGCGCGTGGAGCTGCGCAGGGTCAATTCCGTCCTGAAGAAGATCCTTTCCGACAACCCCCTCAACGGCCAGGACCGCCTGGACCGGGTGCACCTCCTGGAGGTCGACCCCCGGCAGCGCAGCATGGTGGTGGTGGGCAGCCTGGACGCCGACATCCCTCCGGGCAGCGTCCTGCCGGCGCCCTCGCAGGCCCTGCAGGCCGTGTCCAGGGACCAGGCCCAGATGCGGCTGCTGCGGTTCTCCTTCAAGGACTGGATGCAGGCCTTCGCCCCGGTGAAGGCCAAGGAGCCCCCCTACTACCTGCTTTCGGTGCAGTTCACCCCCAGCATCGCCCAGAGGCGCATCGCCGAGAAGATGCACAGCATCCTCATCGCCAGCCTCCTGGGGCTGATCCTCACCCTGCTGGGGGCGCTGTTCATCGCCCACCAGATCACCAAGCCCCTGCGCGCCTTCGTGGGGGTGATGCGGCTGATGCAGAGCACCGGAAACTTCCGCATCAAGATCGACCTGCACCCGGAGGACAGGGAAATGAGCGTGGTGGAGGAGGCCTTCGGCCGCCTGACCCACAGCTGGCTGGAATCCCAGACCAAGCTGGAGGCCACCACCATGGCCACCCTGAAGGCCCTGGTGGCGGCCCTGGACCTGCGCGACAACGACACGGCCGGGCATTCGCTGAGGGTGCAGCGCTACGCCCTCCTGATCGCCGAGGCCATGAAGCTGCCGACCGCGGAAAAAATGCAGGTCGAAAGGGGAGCCCTGCTGCATGACATCGGCAAGATCGGGGTCCCCGACGCGGTGCTCCACAAGGAAAGCAAGCTGACCCCCCTGGAGTGGATCGAGATGAAGAAGCATCCCGACCTGGGCCGGCGCATGGTGGAGAACATCGAGTTCCTCAACCCGGCCAAGGAGGTGGTCTACTGCCACCACGAGCGCTGGGACGGCAAGGGGTATCCCCAGGGCCTGGCCGGCGAGGAGATCCCCCGGGCGGCCCGGGTCTTCGCCGTGGCCGACGCCTTCGACACCATCACCTCGGACCGCAGCTACCGCCAGGGGAACACCTTCGACGAGGCCCGGCGCGAGATCCGCAGCTGCGGCGGAAAGCAGTTCGACCCGGCGGTGGTGGAGGCCTTCCTGACCCTGCCGGATTCCGCCTTCAACCGGGTGCGCAGGGAGATCAACAAGGAAATGATGGGGCAGGTCCTGGGCGCCTCCTGAAGGGCCATTTTGTTGGAGCTTTTCGGTCCGGATTTTGGGTAAGATGGAGCTTCGGAAGCAAGCCCGGCGCGTTTTGTCGCAGGCAGCGAACGGCCCGTGGGCCATTTTTCAGGGAATTTCCATGAACGAGCGATGGGGCAAGTTGAGGCAGAAGTTCCTCGAGGTCTACGGAGACGCCGGAGGCGGCAAGCGCCTGGTGCTGGTGCAGGCTCCCGGGCGCGTCAACCTGATCGGCGAGCACACCGACTACAACGAAGGCTACGTGCTGCCCATGGCCCTGGACCGGGGCGTTCTGGTGGCGGCCCAGCGGCGATCCGACAAGACGCTTTCGCTCTATTCCATGGACTTCGACGAAAAGATCCAGGTGCCCCTGGCAAACCTCAAGTACCTCCCCGAGGACGGCTGGGCCAACTATCCCAAGGCCGTCTTCTGGTCCCTCCTCAACGCCGGCCACAAGCTCGAAGGCTACAACCTGGTCATCTCCGGAAACCTTCCCCAGGGGGCGGGGCTTTCCTCGTCGGCCGCGCTGGAGCTGGCGGTGGCCTACGCCGCCACCGCCCTGGGGGACTGGCCCTGGGAGGCCGTTCCCATGGCCAAGCTCTGCCAGAGGGCCGAAAACCAGTTCGTGGGCGTCCAGTGCGGCATCATGGACCAGCTGGCCGTGTCGGCCGCGGAGCGGGGCAAGGCGATCTTCCTGGACTGCCGCAGCCTGGAATTCGAGGGGATTCCCGTGGCCTTCGACAAGGCCCAGTTCGTGGTCATCTATTCGGGGATCTCGCGCGGCCTCAAGGGGAGTGAATACAACCAGCGGCGCGAGGAGTGCCAGCAGGCCCTCAAACTGCTGCAGGCCAGGAACCCCAAGTACACGGCCCTGCGCGACGTGGGCGTGGTGGCCTTCGAGCGGCACAAGAGCGCGCTTTCGGGCAGGCTGCGCCAGAGGGCCGAGCACGTGGTCTACGAGAACGACAGGGTGTTGAAGGCCAGGCAGGCGCTGGCCCAGGGGGACGCCGAGGCCTTCGGCAAGCTGATGACCCGCTCGCACCAGAGCCTGCAGAGGCTTTTCCAGGTGAGCTGCGAGGAGCTGGATTCCCTGGTGGAAATCGCCCTGCAGACCCCGGGCGTGCACGGGGCGCGCCTGACCGGAGCCGGGTTCGGGGGCTGCACCATCAACCTGGTGGAAAAGGACGCGGTGGAGAACTTCAAGGAGACCATCGCCAGGCAGTACAAGAAGAAGACCAGCATCCAGGCCCAGTTTTTCCCCTGCCTGCCAAGCGGGGGGGTCGCCGAGGTCGGCGCGGAATAGGGGCGAGCGCCCCCGCGGGGAGGGCTTTTTTCGGGGTGATGACATGAGCGAAGACTGCCTGTTCTGCAAGATCGTGGAAAAGAGCGACCCGGCCACCCTGCTGTACGAGGACGAGCAGTGCGTGGCCATCCAGGACATCTTCCCCAAGGCGCCCGTGCACTTCCTGGTCATCCCGCGCCAGCACTTTTCCGGCGCCCTGGAGGTGGACGGGGCCAGGGAGCAGCTGGTGGGCCACCTGGTGGCCGTGGCCGCGCGCCTGGCCCGCGAAAACGGCGTGGCCGAAAAGGGCTTCCGCCTGGTCTTCAACACCAACGCCCACGCCGGCCAGACGGTTTTCCACCTGCACCTGCACCTGCTGGGGGGCCAGGCCCTGGGGGGCATGGCCTGAAGCCAAGCCTTTCTTGACGCCCCTGGGGCGCTTTGCTATAACGGGGGGCCATCGAAGGGGCGGAGGGACCAGGTGGGCGGGCATCCGGAACAGAAGGGATTGCCGGCCAAGGGTTCCCGCGTCCCGACAGACTCGACAGAGAGGGGGGGATGATTCGTGGTTGAAGTGAAGGTGGATCCGGACAAGCCGTTTGAAACCGCGCTTCGGCAGTTCAAGAAAAAAGTGGAACT
>JAJYGY010000244.1 GCA_021790555.1 bacterium | reverse complement strand
ACGCCGACGGCTGGTTCATCGGCTTCTTCGACTCGCTGGCCTACTGGATGGGCGAGCAGAAGGTGGGCCGGGCCGACCAGCCGGTGTATTTCTACCTGAGCCTGCTGGCCATGTACGAGCTGCCGATCTGCTTCTTCGCGGTGATCTCGGGGCTGCGCGTGTTCTTCGGCAGCGGCCGGCCGCAGCTGTTCCTGCTGAAGATGCTGGGCGGCACGGCGCCCCTCATCCTGGCGCTGATCATCGTCATGCGCGACCCCCGCTCCCCGGCCTCGGTGCCCCTGATGGGCGGCCTGTGCACCCTGGGCTGCGGGCTGATCGCCTATTCCACCTTCGTGCCGGAGCGGGGAAACTTCTTCAAGGTCTTCCTGCTCTACTGGGCCATCCTGGCCCTGTGCATGTTCTCGCTGGCCGGGGAGCGCATGCCCTGGCTGACCCTGCATCCCCTGGTGCCCCTGGTGCTGCTGGCCTCGGTCTACCTTTCCGAGTTCCTCGACAGGGAGCCCAACCTGGGCGAACACTGGCTGGGCCTGGGGCTGCTCTGGCTGCCGGTGGCCTATTTCGCCGTGCTGACCCCGGTGGTGCTCGCCTACGCGGCGCGCCAGTCCGTGCCCGAGGTTCTTTCCTTCCTGCGCGACGTGCTGCACGGCCAGCGCCACGGAAGCTTTGTCCACAGCGGCTGGCCCACCGACCTGCTGGCCAACCCCCTGTTCATCTACCTTCCCCTGGCGATCTTCGCCTTCGCCTTCGTCTTCACCCCCTTCTTCATCAACCGCTGGCCTGCCCTCAAGCGCATGACCCGCGGCATCTGGGTGGCCTTCTTCGTCCTGGGGCTGGGCGTGCTGCTGCACGGCACCAACAACCTGCTCTTCTGCGGGGCGGGCGCCAACCCGGCCGAGCCCATGGTCTACGTGCAGTCCTCCACCGAGATCCCCCAGCTGGAGAACACCCTCAAGCGCATGTCCGAGGCCCTCACGGGCGACATGAGCATGAAGATCGCCGTGGAGGACACCTGTTCGTGGCCGCTTTCCTGGTACCTGCGCGACTTCCCCAACGCCCAGGTGGGCTTCCATCCCCCGCTGACGGAGAACCAGGTGGCCGGATTCCCGGTCATCATCACGGCCTACGACGTCAATCCCCCCCAGAGCCCGGACCACGACGAGGTGGTGCAGGCCAGCCTTGAGAAGGACTACATCGCCCAGCGCCTCAAGCTGCGCTGGTGGTGGGGCTACCCCAGCGACGCCATCTTCGGCCCCAACGTGACCTGGGCCGAGGCCTGGTCGAATCTGTGGAACGAATTCATGTACCGCAAGCCCTGGTACAGCCCGGGCAACCTTTCGGACCCCAACTTCAGCAAAAACGCCTTCGGCGTGCAGACGCCCATCGGCAGCTACGACATGTGCGTCTGGATCAGCCGCAAGCTGGCGTCCAAGATCCCCTACTACGGCCTCTTCCCCGGCGACCTGGCCCCCCAGGCGCCCGCGGACGGGCCGCGGCAGAACGCCAAGGCCGGCGCGAAGTGACTTGAAGACGGCCCCTCACGCAACCTGGAGGTAGAATGGAAAGCCGGATGAGAATCACCTTCTTCAGCCTCCTGGGGGCCTCCCTCCTGGTGGCGGCCCTGATCCTGGTGGCCTCCCGCCAGAAGCCCAAGGCGCCCGGGCAGGTGGCCCAGTACGGCGACAGCCTGGACAAGCCCCGTGGCCTGGCCGTGGACGCCAAGGACGGCCTGGTCTACGTGACGGATTCGCTGCACGACCGGGTGCAGAAGCGCACCCTGGGAGGGTCGGTGCTGGGCTACATCGGCCATTCGGGGAGCGGGGACGGCGAGTTCCAGCAGCCCTGCGACGTGGCCGTGGACGCCCAGGGCGACCTTTACGTGGCCGACACCTTCTTCACCACCGACCCCAACAACATGCCCCCCTGGGGCAAGGTCGAGAAGTTTTCCCCCACGGGCGTCTTCGTCGCCAGCTTCGGCCAGGGGCAGGCCCAGGGCACGCTCTTCGGGCCGCGCGCCATCGCCGTGGACAAGGCCGGCAACGTGTACCTCAGCGACACCGGAAACTGCCGCATCCTGAAGTACGGCCCCAACGGCGACTTCCTCACCCAGTGGGGCAAGCGCGGTTCCGGACCCGGCCAGTTCATCGAGCCCTTCGGCCTGGCCTTCGACAAACAGGGTTTCCTCTACGTGGCCGACCGCCTCAACTTCCGGATCCAGGTCTTCCGCGCCGACGGCTCCTTCGTGCGCCAGTGGAAGGTGGACGGCTGGGACCAGACCCAGATCAACATGGAGCCCTACCTGGCCATCGACCAGGCCCACGGGTGGGTCTACGCCAGCGACCCCACCCGCAACAAGGTGCACCGCTGGGACCTGCGGGGACGGCATGAAAAGATCTACACCCAGTCCGAATCCGGGCCGCTTTCCCTGCCCACCGGCCTGGCCGTGGCGCCGGACGGAAGCCTGCTGGTGACCAACGACGGCACCAACAGCGTGGTGACGGTCAAGCCCTGACGGGCCGCTGAATGAGTCCAGGCGGGCGTCGCCGAAACTTCCCCGCCCACATCCGAGAGGTGATCATGGCTCCCAAAAAGAAGAAAGCCGGCCCCCGCGGCAGGAGAAGGACCGCCGGGCGCCGCAAGCGGTCCCGCGCCGGACTGGCCGTGTTCGTCGTCCTCCTGGCCCTTGCCGTGGCCGTGGTGACCGCCGTCCTCCTGTTCCGCCAGCCTCCCATCAAGCCCCTCAACGCGCAGGTTCTGCAGACCTTCGGCGGCGAGGGAACCGGGCCGGGCAAGCTGGAAAGCCCCCGCGGCATCGCCTGCGACCGGCAGGGCGACGTGTACGTGGCCGACCTGGGCAACTCGCGCATCGACAAGTTCTCGCCCGAAGGCAAGTTCCTGCTTTCCATCGGCAAGAAGTCCGACAACACCCAGGCCGGCGAGACGGCCCGCCCCGGCCATTTCAAGGAGCCTTCGGGCGTGGCCGTGGACTCCCAGGGCGACGTCTACGTGGCCGACACCTGGAACGGCCGCATCGAGAAGTTCGACCCCAAGGGCAAGTTCCTGAAGGACTTCGGCGGCGCCAACTACGACTTCTACAGCCCGCGTGACGTGGCCGTGGACGCCCAGGGCGACATCTACGTGGCCGACACGGGCAACAGCCGGGTCCAGATCTTCAGCCCCCAGGGCCAGCGCCTCAAGATCCTCGGCTCGCGCGGCCGGGGCGAGGGCCAGTTCATGGAGGTCTACGGCATGGCCCTGGACGCCGGCGGGGACCTGTTCGTCGCGGACCCGGGCAACGGCCGCATCCACAAGTATTCCCCCCTGCCCAAGGCGGAACTGTTGAAGGAATGCAACGTGGCCGGGTGGCAGCGCGGAGCCCCCTTCTGGCCCCACCTGACCGTCGACAGCATGGGACATGTCTACGCCACCGACAACACCAACCGCCAGATCTGGGTCTTCGACAACAACCTGAAGTACCTGGGCACCTTCGGGGGCGGGCTGATGGGCCGCGACTTCTTCGCCTCGCCCCTGGGGGCCGCCATGGCCCCGGGGGACCAGCTGGTGGTCTCGGACATGGGGAAGAACATGATCCTTAAGTTCGCCCCGGTCGTGTTTCCGGCGGCCAAGTAGCCGCCCAGGCCCTTCCACCGTTTCTACGGGCCCTCTTTGGCATCCAAACAGAAACTGGCCTCGGCCTCGGTGTGGATGATCGCCGCCACGGGGGTGATCAACCTCTGCATGGTGGTCTACCACAACCGCATGAGCTCCCGGCTGGGGCCCGCCTACGCCCAGCTGGCCGTGCTCGTCGGGGTGGTCAACGTGGCCGCGCTGCTCACCAACGGCCTGTCGGTGTATTTCGCCAAGGTCTTTTCGCGCGACGCGGCCCTGAAGGGCCCCGGCGCGGTCAAGACCCGCCTGGCAAGGCTGGCCGCGCCGCTGGGCTGGATGATGCTGGGGGCCGCCCTCCTGCTGGCCCTGGTGGGGCCCTGGGTTTCCGCCTACCTGCGGCTGCCTTCCCTGAGGGTGTACGCGTGGGCGGCCGCCCTGGCCCTGTCCTCCTTCCCCCTGGTGTTCCTGCGCAGCGCCCTGCAGGGGCTGCACTCCTTCTGGTCCCTGGGCATGAGCATGATCGCCCAGGGCCTGGGGGCCGCTGGCTTCGCGGTCTGGCTGGTCTGGGGCGGCCTCGGGGTCGAAGGGGCGCTGCTGGGCTCCCTTTTGGGCGCCCTGGCCGGCATCCTGGCCTGCCTGCCGGGCCTGTGGAACCTGGGGCCTTCCCTCGCGCCGCCGCCGCCGCCGGCCCACCGCCGCGAGGCCCGGCACCGCTGGATGGAGCTTGGGCAGGACACGGCGGCCCTGGGCCTCTTCAGCCTGCTGTGTTTCCTGGACATCTTCATCTTCAAGCACTTCCACGTGGAGGCCGAAGCCGCGCTCTACGTGCGGGCCGCCCTGGTGGCCAAGGCCTTCCTTTACCTGCCTTCGGCCTTCAACCTGGTGGCGCTGCCGGCCGTGGCCGCGGCCCGGGCCAAGGGGAAGGACTTCCGTCCCCTGCTGCTGAAGTTCCTGGCCACCATGACGGCCATGGAGCTGGCGGGCCTGGCGGTGTTGTGGAACCTGACCGGCCTGTGCATCGCCGTGATCTGCGGAAACCGTCCTGAATTCCTTGCCCTGGCGCCCCTGGTGCGCTGGTTTTCCCTGGCCGTCATCCCGCTGGCCCTGTACCAGCTGGTGCTGATGTGCCAGCTGGCCGCCGGAGTGCCCGGCACCCTGGCCCTGGAGACCGGCATGGTCGTGGCCTACGCGGTGCTGCTGGAGCTCTTCCACGCCGCCCCCTTCCAGCTGGTGGGCTGCCTGGGGGCCGTTGGAACCCTGGGCCTGCTGGCCGGGCTGGCGCTTTCCCTGAGGCCCCCGCGCAAGGGCGGCGGCCTGTCGGAGGAGGAGAGCCTCGGCCTGGGGATGCAGGAAAGGATCGGCTGACCGGAAGGGGCCGCGGGCCTGCCGTGACCGGCAATGCCGGGTGAAGGGTTTTTCAGGTTCCCCGAAAGGAAGGAAGGCCCATGCTTTCCAAGATATCCATCCTCATGCCGGCCTACAACGAAGGCCTGGGAATCCGCGCCAACCTTCTGGCCACCTACCGGATGCTCAAGGGGCTGAAGCGGCCCTTCGAAATCGTGGTGCTCGACGACGGCAGCGGCGACTGGACCTTCGAGGAGGCCAGGCGGGGCGCCAGGGGCCTGAAAAACGTCAAGGTCAAGCGCATTCCGGTGAACCAGGGCAAGGGCTGGGCGCTGAAGGAGGCCTTCCGAGAGGCCAGGGGCGAGTGGGTGGTGTTCCTGGATTCGGACCTGGACATCGACCCCAAACAGCTGGAGCTCTTCTTCGACATCCAGAAGAGGACGGGCTGCGACGTGGTCATCGGCTCGAAGCGCCACCCGGAAAGCCGCATCCACTACCCCGTCAAGCGCCGGATCATCTCGGCCGGTTATTTCTTCCTGGTCAAGGCGCTCTTCGGCATGCCCATGCGCGACACCCAGACGGGCCTGAAGATCTTCCGCCGCCAGGTGCTGCGCGACGTCTTCCCGCGCGTGCTCATCAAGCGCTACGCCTTCGACCTGGAGCTGCTGGTGGTGGCGCACCGCTACGGCTACCGCATCGAGGAGGCCCCGGTCATCGTGAATTACCGGGGCAAGTACGGGCACATCGGCCTGAGGGCCGTCTTCAACATCTGGTGGGACACCATGGCGGTGTTCTACAGGCTGAAGGTAAAAAAATTCTATGATCACCGATAACTTCGCGGACTTCCCCTGGCCTCCGCTTCCCGGAAGTCCGGACAGGCCGGTCTGGACAGGGCGCGGATTCCGGGTCGGCGGCGCACGGGCCCCTTTTCTTCGCTACGGTCAAAGCCAGGACCACTGGGACGACTCCCTGACCAGGTTGCATGAAGACGCAGCCGGCCCCGACCATTTCATCGACCGGGCATCGCGAGCCCACGCCTTGGGGGAGCTCAGGCGATTCCTCAAGACGCCCTCGCCGGTGATTCTGGAGGTGGGGTGCTCCTCGGGTTTCCTGCTTCCGCTGCTGCAAAGCCACTTTCCAGGAGCCCTGGTGATCGGGTCGGATAGTTTTCCACAGGCGCTGGAAAGGATCTCGGAGAGGGATCCCTCGCTCGCTCTGGCGCAATTGGATCTGACCGCATGCCCTTTTCCGGAGAACTGTGTGGATGCCGTCGTCCTTCTGAATGTGCTTGAGCATATTGAAGACGACGGAAAAGCCCTGTCCGAGACGCATCGTGTCCTGAAACCGGGAGGGATCGCTGTGGTCGAGGTTCCGGCGGGACCAGGCCTTTATGATATCTACGACGAGCTATTGAAGCACCAACGGCGCTATGCTCTCCAGCCCCTGCGGTCCAGGGCTGCGGCCCTTGGCTTTGAAGTGCTGCAGGCCTCTCACCTCGGATTCTTTCTTTACCTACCTTTTGCCTGGGTGAAGAAGCGGAATCGCAGACTCAGCCGAGCCGAGGCCGAAGCCAAGCAGCTCCGGGTGGCCGGACAGATCTCCAGAAGCAGGCGCAACCGGCCGATGGATTGGGTGATGGGGATGGAACTGGCCCTGGGCCGGTGGGTTTCCTTCCCTTTCGGCATCCGCTGCCTTCTGACACTGAGAAAGGCAGGGGGCATGTGACGGAATTCCTCCCAAGACGGATTTCAACCCCTGCTAAGGGAATCTCGCATGCCGTCAAAACCTAAAGATCATCGCCGGCCCCTCAACCGGAAAGAAGAGGACCTCCACCAACCAATTGAAGGGAAGGGATTTCCCTACCTCTGGGCCGGTCTGGCCGCCGGAATTTTTTGGAATGGGTTTGAGGTCCAACGGCATTGGCCCACCTCAGCGTACGGGCCTGTCATGATGGCTAGCAGCCTTGTGTGGGGCTTATTCCTGGCCTGGCGGCACAGAAAACCGTCGTCCATTCCAGGGACGGCCAGGGAACTCCTGTGCTTGGTCCTGCGATGGCGCGGGCCCATCTGCGGAGGCGCGGCGCTGGCCCTAGCAGTCCAGGCCGAAGCCGAACTTCCCTCCTTTGAACCCGCATCTGGCAGCTTCCGCCGAAAGGAGACTGATGCCACACCAGGGCGGATCGACGCTCCCGCACAACCGATGCGCCGGTGGGAGCCCTATTTCGTGGCCTTCCTGCTGGCCTTCACGGTCCTGACACGCTTCGGATGGCTGAACTTGTGGCCGCGGGGAGGAATCGCTTCGGAGGGCTTCGAAGCTTCCTACATTTCCACCCTGGGCGGGGCGGCTTACACCCCTCATTGCGACCAGAACGCGATCGACTGGCCCACCCTGACCTTCTATCAAAGCCTGTTTTTCACAAAACTTTTCGGCTGGGGTGCCGGAGCCCTGCGCATGTCCTCTGCCTTCTGGGGGGTGGTGGCCGTCCTGGCGCTGTACTTCCTGATCCGCCAGATCACCTCCGCCCCCACCGCCGCCCTGGCCAGCTTCCTTTTCGCGGCCTGGCAGTACAGCATCCATTTCTCACGGCGCCTGAGCCCCATTTCCTTCACCATCGCGGTTCCGATCCTTTTTCTGGGGCTGTTTTTCGCCGCCCTCCGCTCAAAAAAATGGTACTTGTGGGCCGCCGCGGGTTTCTCGGCCGGGCTGGGACTCCACGGCTATTTCCCGGGAAGGCTGGTTCCCTTCCTGGCCGCCTTCTGCCTGGTCTGGATCCTGCTCGTCCGGCGCCCCCTCTTTCCCGGCTGGAAAAACCTGCTGGCCTTCCTGGCGGCCTTTTTCGTCATCGCCTGGCCCGTCCTGCACTGGGCCATGGATCATCCCCGCCAGTACCAGCTCTATTTCACCACCTACAACGGCAACCGCGGCGGCACCCTGCAGGTCTATTGGCACACCTTGAAGGGCCGCTTCGAGGCCTGCGCCCTGATGTTCCATGTCGGCGGGGCCTCCACCAGCGAGGACTACTTTTTCAGGATGCCTATCCTCGGCCCGCTGGGAGGCGCCATCGCCGCCGCCGGATTCTTTTTCTCCCTCTTCCTCCTGTTCCGTCCGGCCGTGCTCCTGGCCTTGGCCGCCTTCGCCTTGGGCATGCTTCCGGCCATGCTTTCCACCCTGGATCCGCCCCCGGTTCCCCGCCAGGCCTGCCTGGCCTTCGGCATGGTCTACCTGCTGGCCGCGCTGGGGCTGGAGGGTCTGCGGCGCAGCCTGCTGC
>JAJYGY010000238.1 GCA_021790555.1 bacterium | reverse complement strand
GGATCTCGGTGCGCTCCTTCATCCACGACGTGGCCTCGGCCTACGCCTGCGCCGACCTGGTGCTGGCGAGGGCCGGGGCCTCGACCCTGGCGGAGATCACGGCCCTGGGGCTGCCCTCCATCCTGGGGCCCTACCCCCACGCCACCGGGGGGCACCAGGAGGCCAACGCCGAGGTCCTGCGCGCCGCCGGCGCGGCCCTCCGGCTGGCCGACCGCGACCTGGACGCCGGGTCCCTGGCCGCCGCGGTGGAGGGGTTGTGGGACGACCGCGCGGCGCTGAAACGCATGGCCGGGGCGTCCCGGCGGCTGGGAAGGCCCGGCGCGGCCGGGGAGGTGTTGAAGGTGGTGCGGGAGGCGACGGGGGAGGGCCATGTTCAACCGTAACCGGATCCAGCAACTGCATTTCGTCGGCATCGGGGGCTCGGGCATGTCGGGCATCGCCGAGGTGCTGCTGAACCTGGGCTACCAGGTCAGCGGGTCGGACCTGAAGGAAAGCGAGGCCACCCGGCGCCTGGTCTCGCTGGGCGCGCGCGTCCACCTGGGCCACGCGGCGGAGCACGCCCGGGGGGCGCAGGTGGTGGTGGTCTCCAACGCCGTCATGGCCACCAACCCCGAGATCGCCGAGGCCAAGAGGCTGAAGATCCCGGTCATCCCCCGGGCCGAGATGCTCAACGAGCTGATGCGCCTGAAGTACGGGGTGTGCATCGCCGGCACGCACGGGAAGACCACCACCACCTCCATGGCCGGCCTGGTGCTGAAGCAGGGCGGGCTGGACCCCACCATCGTCATCGGCGGGGTGCTGGGGGCCCTGGGCAGCAACGCCCGGCTGGGGCAGGGGGACTATTTCGTGGTGGAGGCCTGCGAGGCCTACGGCTCCTTCCTGCACCTGAGCCCCAGCGTGGCCGTGGTGACCAACATCGACAACGACCACCTGGACTACTACCAGAACATGGACAGCCTCAAGGAGGCCTTTGTACGCTTCGTCAACAAGCTGCCCTTCTACGGCTTCGCGCTGGCCTGCGGGGACGACCCGGGGGTGGCCTCCGTCCTGCCGCGCCTGGAGCGCCGCGCGGTCACCTACGGGTTCGGGCCGGGAAACGACCTGGTGGCCGCCGACTTGAGGGGCGAGGGCCTGGAAAGCTCCTTCGAGGTGCGGCGCCAGGGCGCGGCCCTGGGCCGGCTGGCGCTGGGCGTGCCGGGGCGGCACAACGTGCTCAACGCCCTGGCCGCGGCCGGGGTGGGGATGGAACTGGGGCTTTCCTTCGACACGGCGGCCCAGGCCCTGCGGGGCTTCACCGGGGCCCAGCGGCGCTTCCAGGTCAAGGGCGAGGCCGCCGGCGTGCGGGTGGTGGACGACTACGCCCACCATCCCACCGAGCTTGCCGCCACCCTGGCCGCGGCCAGGAGCACCCTGAAGCCGGGCGGCCGGCTGCTGGCGGCCTTCCAGCCGCACCTCTACTCGCGTACCCAGTTGCTCTACCGCGACTTCGCCAGGAGCCTGGCCCTGGCCGACGAGGTGTTCCTCTGCGACATCTACCCGGCCCGCGAGGTGCCCATCCCGGGCGTGACGACGCAGCTGATCGTCGACAGCCTGAAGGCCGAGGGCTTCGACAAGGCGCGCTACCGCCCCGGCCGCGACGAGCTTCTGGAGGAGGTCCTGGGGTCGCTGAAGGAGGGGGACCTGTTCCTGACCCTGGGCGCGGGCAGCATCGACCGCCTGGGCGACGCCGTTCTGGAGAGGCTGAAGCGGGCCTCGGGGACCAAGGTCTAGATCCGGTTTCCTAGGGAGGAGACGCCATGCAAGGCTCCTATTACCAACGCTGCCGCAGGCCCTGGACCCTTCCGTTTCTGGGGGAGGAACCCATGCCCGAGTACGCCCAGTTGAAGGCCAGGCTGAAGGGCGGCCTGTTGACCGACGAACCGCTTTCCCGGCACACCAGCTTCAGGATCGGCGGGCCGGCCGACGCCCTGGTGCTGGCCGAGACCCTGGAGGACCTGAAGGCCTGCCTGGACTTCGCCCAGGAACAGGGCCTGCCCCTGTTCATCCTGGCGGCGGGCACCAACCTGCTGGTGCGCGACGGCGGCATGCGCGGCCTGGTGCTGAAGCTGGAAGGCGACTTCAAGTCCATGGCCTTCGACGGCCGCCGGGTGCGCTGCGGCGCGGGGGCCAACCTGGCCCTGCTTTCGCGCCGGGCCGGGGAGGCCTCGCTTTCGGGCCTGGAATTCGCCATCGGCATCCCCGGGACCCTGGGAGGCGGACTGGTGATGAACGCCGGGGCCCACGGCGGCGAGCTTTCGCGGGTGGTGCGGCGCCTGGGAACCCTGGAGAGGGGCGAGCTCAGGGAATGCCCGGCCGAGGAGGCCGGCTTCACCTACCGGGGCAGCCGCTTCAAGGGCGGGTCCGGCCTGATCCTGTGGGCCGACCTGGAGCTGGTTCCCGGCGACTACGAAACCATCCAGGCCCGCATGAAGGAGGCCCTGGACCAGCGGCGCGGCAGCCAGCCCCTGGCCCTGCCCAACGCCGGCTGCGTCTTCAAGAACCCGCCGGGCGCCTCGGCCGGCCGGCTCATCGAGGAATGCGGACTGAAGGGCCTGCGGCGGGGCGGAGCCACGGTCTCGACCCTGCACGCCAACTTCATCGTCAACGAGGGGGGCGCCCGGGCCTCGGACGTGCTGGGCCTGATGCAGGTGGTCCGCGAGAGGGTCAAGAAGGAGAAGGGCGTGTCCCTGGAAAACGAGGTGCTGGTCGTGGGGATGGACGAATGAGCCGGGGCGTCGTCGCGGTGCTTTGCGGCGGCTGGTCGGCCGAGAGGGACATTTCGCTGGTCTCGGGCCGCGAGGTCCTGCGGGCCCTGAAGGGCGCCGGGCGCCCGGCCGTGGCCCTGGACCTGGTGCCCGACGCCGCCGGCCCGGCCTGGGACAGGGCCGCGCGGGAGCGCGCCACGCCCGCCTGGGCGGCCCGGGTGCCGCTTTCGGGGCTCATCCCCGGGCTGAGGAGGCGCCGGGCCGGGGTCGTGTTCCTGGCCCTGCACGGCACGGGCGGCGAGGACGGGCGCGTCCAGGGGCTCCTGGAACTGGCCGGAATGACCTACACCGGGTCCGGCGTGCAGGCCTCCTCGCTGGCCATGGACAAGGAGCGCAGCAAGCGGCTTTTCCGCGAAGCCGGGCTGCCGGTGCCGGGCTCGCGGCTGTGCCCGCCGGGCGGAAACGCCGGGGCTTTCCGCGGGCCCTGCGTGGTGAAACCCCGGAGCCAGGGGTCGGCCGTGGGGGTCAGCCTGGTGAGGAAGGCGGGCCAGATGAAGGCGGCCCTGGAATCGGCCTGGCGCTGGGGCGACGCCCTGGTGGAGGACTACGTGGCCGGCCGGGAACTGACCGTGGGCGTGCTGGGGGGGCGGGCCCTTCCCCTGGTGGAGATCGTGCCCCAGGGGGAGTTCTACGACTGGGATTCCAAGTACCGGCCGGGCGGGTCGCGGCACCTGTGCCCGGCCCCGGTTCCGGCCGGCCTGGCCCGCGAGGCGGGGCGGCTGGGGCTGAAAGCCCACCAGGTGCTGGGCTGCCGGGGCTATTCGCGCAGCGACATGATGCTGGACAAGGCCGGACGGCTCTGGCTGCTGGAGACCAACACGCTTCCGGGCATGACCCCGGTGAGCCTGTTTCCCGACGCGGCCCGCCGGGCGGGCCTGGGGTTCGAAGCGCTGGTGGCCAGGATGGTGGAGCTGGCCCGGCGCGGGGAATAGAAGGCCGTTGGAAGGTCCGCCGGTCCCGGGGGGGGCCGCGGAAACTCCGAATCTGGGTGAAGCATGGGGATGTACCAGGGAAAATTCCTGAATTCCGGTCCGGAGCCACGGGAGCCCAGGCGGAACGCCGGGGAGCGCGGCTCCTCCTGGGCCGCGCCGCGCCGGGCGGGGACGGCCGGCGCCTCCCGAGCGGGCTGGCGGGAGGTGCGCTCCTCGGTCCCGCGCGCGCCGCGCCGCGGGGGCGGATCGTGGCTGGACGCCATGCTGGGCGAGGGCAGCAGCAACAAGCTGGAACCCCTCCGGCGGGCCTGGAAGCGGGAAGCTCCCAAGGCCGCGCCCGCGCCCGCGGCCAGGGTCCGCGTCGAGATGCGGGGCAAGGAGGAGCCGGGGGATCGCAAGCGCCGGGGCGTCATCCGCCTGGTCCTGGGAGGCTGCCTGGCCCTGTGGGTGCTGGCCAGCCTTCATCCTGGGCGCAAGGCCGGATGGCTGGCCCGGCAGGCCCGGAAGCGCGGGGCCTGGCTGGTGGCCCTGTTCAAGGCCCCGGCCGCGGGCCCACAGGCCGGGGTGGCCGAGGCCCAGCGCGTGGCCCAGGGCGACGCCCCCACGGAACTGGCTTCTGCCAGCCCGGCGCCCACCCCCCAGGGCACGCCCGTGGCGGCCCTCGGCGGGGCGGCCGTGGCGCTGGTGCAGTCCGGCGACGGCCGCTGGTACCGCATGGACGCCCAGGGGCGGGTGCAGCTTTCCAGCGGGCCGGACGACCCCCAGAACATGGACCTTCCCGTGGTGGTGGGCATGCCGGTGCAGAACCTGGTCCAGGGCGGGCGCTGGGTGAAGGCGCTCGACTTCCAGGGGGCCTCGCTGGCGGGGCTTTTCCCGCTGAGGCCCATGCTGCTGACCGAGGTGACCACGGTGGACCTTTCCAACCCGGCCAATCCCAAGGTGGTGACCCACGAGGGCACCACGGCCTGGCTGGGCCAGGGGGATTTCGGCGTCAAGGAGCGCCACCTGGGGCTGGTGCTTCGGGACCTGGCCGCCAAGGGGAAGCTGGCCAGCCTGATCGACATGCGCTTCCAGGGCTCGGCCGTGGTCACGCTGGCGGGGAGAAGGCAGGAACTGAGAGCGAGGAGCTAGCAGCCAGGAGTCAGGACAGAGGGACTTTCCGGAACTCAAAGGGAGAACCCATGGCCCGAAACGCCCAGGAAGGCACGCCCGACAACATCGTGGTGGGGCTGGATTTGGGGACCACCAAGACCTGCGCCCTGATCGCCGAGGTGGGGGAGCAGGGCGAGCTGAACGTCATCGGGGTCGGCAACGCGCCCTCCACCGGCCTGCGCAAGGGCGTGGTGGTGAACATCGAAAGCACGGTGGATTCCATCCAGCGCGCCGTGCGCGAGGCCGAGCGCATGGCCGGCGTGCGCGCCGACAGCCTGTTCGTGGGCGTGGGCGGCGACCACATCAAGGGCATGACCAGCAACGGCGTGGTGGCGGTGTCGCGCAAGGACAAGGAGATCACCCAGGAGGACGTCGACCGGGTGCTGGAGGCGACCAAGGCCATCGCCATCCCGCAGGACAGGGAGATCATCCACGTCCTCACCCAGGAATACATCATCGACAACCAGGACGGCATCAAGGACCCCATCGGCATGAGCGGGGTGCGCCTGGAGGCCGTGGTGCACGTGCTCACCGGCTCGGTCACCTCGGTGCAGAACATCATCAAGAGCGTGGAGCGGGCCGGCTTCAAGACCGAGGACCTGGTGCTGCAGCCCCTGGCCTCGGCCCAGGCCGTGCTGACGCCGGACGAGCGCGAGCTGGGCGTGGCCCTGGTGGACATCGGCGGCGGCACCACCGACGTGATCCTTTTCGTGGAGGGCTCGGCCCGCTACACCGGCATCATCCCGGTGGGCGGCAACCAGCTGACCCGGGACCTGGCCATCGGGCTGCGCACCCCAAACGAGGAGGCCGAGGCGCTGAAGCGCAAGCACGGTTGCGCCCTGCTTTCGATGGTCTCCGATTCCGAGGAGATCGCCGTGCCGGGGGTGGGGGGCCGCACCCAGAGGGGCCTGCCGCGGCGCAGCCTCGTGGAGATCCTGCAGCCCCGGGTGGAGGAGGTCCTCAGCCTGGTCGACGCGGAGGTGAAGAAGAGCCGGCTGGAGGGGCGCCTGGCGGCCGGGGTCGTGCTGACGGGGGGCCAGTCGCTGCTGGACGGCCTGCAGCCCCTGGCCGAGGAGGTGCTCAAGCAGCAGGTGCGCCTGGCCAAGCCCCACACCCTGGCGGGCCTGGCCGACGTGGTCAACAGCCCGGTGTATTCCACGGCCGTGGGCCTGGTGGGCTACGGGGCCCGCATGCGGCGCGAGGGGGGGCCGCGCGCCAGCCCGGTGAGCAGCGGGGAGGGGGTTTTCGAGAGGATCAAGCGGTGGATCAGGGAGTACTTCTAAGGGTTCCCATTCAGGAGGCGACATGTTCGAGATCGAAGACAGCTATTCCCCCTCGGCCCGCATCAAGGTGGTGGGCGTGGGAGGCGCCGGCGGCAACGCCGTGGACCACATGATCGACGCCGGAATCCAGGGCGTGGAGTTCATCGCCGTCAACACCGACCTGCAGGCGCTTTCCAAGAAGAAGGCCCCGGTGAAGATCCAGATCGGGGCCGAGGCCACCGGCGGCAAGGGCGCCGGGGCGGACCCGGAGAAGGGCCGCGTGGCCGCCCTGGAGAGCCGCGCCGCGCTGGAGGAGGCCCTGCGCGGGGCCGACATGGTGTTCATCGCCGCCGGCATGGGCAAGGGCACCGGCACCGGCGCCGCGCCGGTGGTGGCCGAGATCTGCCGCAACCTGGGCATTCTGACCCTGCCCGTGGTGACGCGTCCCTTCAACATGGAGGGGGAGCACCGCGGGCGCGTGGCCAAGCAGGGCCTGGAGGAGATGGAAAGGATGGTGGAGACCGTGCTGGTCATCCCCAACGACCGCATCCTGCAGCTGGCCGGGCGGGTGCCCCTTTCGCGGGCCTACGCCATGGCCGACGACACCCTGCGCCACGCCGTGCAGTCCATCGCCGAGGTCATCCAGTGCGAGGGCCAGGTCAACTGCGACTTCAACGACGTGCGCGCCATCATGGGCAGGCAGGGCGGAATCTACATGGGGGTGGGCGCCGCCTCGGGCGAGGGCTACGCCCCCCGTGCCATGCAGCAGGCCCTCACCAACCCCTACCTGGAAAACGTGGCCGTGCAGGGGGCCACGGGCATGCTCATCAACGTCAGCTGCCGCGACGAGGAGGCCTTCACCGCCGAGGACCTGCAGAGCATCCTGAAGGTGGCCAAGGGCGTGCTGGACAAGGACGCCAACTTCATCTACGGGCTGGTCTTCAACCCGGCCCAGGCCGAGGAGGCCCGCGTCACCGTCATCGCCACGGGATTCCGGGGCGCCGAGCCCGCCCACGCGGCCGACACCGCGGCCCTGGCGGCCGAATCGGCGCGCCAGGCCAGGAGCCTGTTCCGGGGCGAGGCCCTTCCCACGGCCGAGGATCTGGACATCCCGACCTTCATGCGCCGCAAGCTGGTGGCGGCCTGAGGCGGGTCCGGGTCCGGAGGCAGGCGGGCCCTCGAGGAGAAATGGGTGATTTGAAGCGACACTTCCCAAATTGGATGGCGGTCCTCGCCCTGGCGCTGTGGCTGTTTCCCGCCCTCGGCCTGGGCGCGGACAGCTGGGTGCTTTCCGAACCCGCCACCGGGCGTTCCCGGACCCTCAGCGCCCAGGCCCTGCTGGGCGCGGACGACTGGCTGGGGGCCAAGGACGCGGCGCTGTTCCTGGGCGCCAGCATCACCTGGAAATCCACCCCCAAGCAGATCCTCATCCGCTACGGGGCCCACCGCTACCTGATGACCCTGGGGCAGGGCTTCGTGTACGTCGACGGAGACCGCCGCGTGGCCCTGCCGGGGGGGTTCCAGCTGGCCGGGGGCAGGCCCTGCCTGCGCGGCGGGGCCCTGCGCGGGCTGCTGGCCGCCATGGGGGCCTCCGGGGTCTCCCTCCGCCGCGCCGCTTCCCCTGCCCCCGCCACGGGGGAGCCTTCGCTGGCCCCGGTTCCCAGTCCGGCGCCCACGGCCGCGCCCACCCGGGCGGCGGCCATCGAAGAGGAGACCCCTTCGGTCCTGCCCGGCCACCGCATCCGCACCATCGTCATCGACCCCGGCCACGGCGGCCACGACACCGGCGCCATCGGCCCCCGCCACGACTTCGAGAAGACCTACACCCTGGACATCGGCCTGCGCCTGCGCCGGCTGCTTGAGCGCAGGTATCCCCGCCTGCGGGTGATCATGACCCGCGACAGCGACCGCTTCATCACCCTGGAGGACCGCTGCCTGATCGCCAACCGCGCCAACGCAGACCTGTTTGTTTCCATCCACAACAACGCCTCGACCGACCGGGACAGCCACGGCACCCAGGTGTTCTTCTACGACTCGCAGTCCTCCAACAAGGCCGCCGCCTTCCTGGCCCGGGAGGAAAACTCGGACGCCAACTACCTGGACATCATGCTGATGGACCTGGAGAAGTCCCTGATCCGCGACAAGAGCATCCGCTTCGGC
>JAJYGY010000246.1 GCA_021790555.1 bacterium | reverse complement strand
CGCGCTGACCCCCGCCAGGAGCCCGGGCGGGGATCCCCCGCCCGGGCCTCCGCCTTCCCCCCCACTTTAGCCTTAGGTTTCAAGCCCGCTTCGTGTATATTGAGTGGCCTCATTTGGGGCGCGAGGTTTCGCGCCCCGATTTTTTGTCCGGTGGAGGGAAGGGGAGAGCATGCAAAACACGCGCGCCAAAAACTACACGGAATGGTACCAGGAAGTCGTCCAGGCCGCCGACCTGGCGGAAAACTCGCCCGTGCGGGGCTGCATGGTCATCAAGCCCTGGGGCAACGGCATCTGGGAGCGCCTGAAGTCGCTGCTGGACAGGCGCATCCGCGAGACCGGCCACGAGAACTGCTACTTCCCCCTCTTCGTGCCCCTGAGCTTCTTCGAGAAGGAGGCGGCCCACATCGACGGCTTCGCCAAGGAGATGGCCCTGGTGACCCACACCCGGCTGCGCCAGGTGGAGGGAAAGCTCAAGCTGGAGGGCGAGCTGGAGGAGCCCCTGGTGGTGCGGCCCACCTCGGAGACCATCATCGCCGACAGCTTCGCGCGCTGGATCCAGTCCTACCGCGACCTTCCCGTGCTGGTCAACCAGTGGGCCAACGTGGTGCGCTGGGAGCTGCGCCCGCGCCTCTTTTTGCGCACCACCGAGTTCCTCTGGCAGGAGGGCCACACCGCCCACGCCACGTCCCAGGAGGCCATGGAGGAGACCCGCCGGATGCTCGAGGTCTACCGCGAGCTGGCCGAGGGCCCCATGGCCCTGCCCGTGATCACGGGAGAAAAGACCGAGGGCGAGCGCTTCCCCGGGGCGGTCAACACCTACTGCATCGAGGCCATGATGCAGGACGGCAAGGCCCTGCAGGCCGGCACCTCGCACTACCTGGGGCAGGCCTTCTCCAAGGCCTCGGGGATCCGCTTCCAGAACCGCGAGGGGGCCCTGGAGCACGCCTACACCACCAGCTGGGGCGTCTCCACGCGCCTGATCGGCGCCCTCATCATGGCCCACGGAGACGACGACGGCCTGCGCCTGCCGCCGGCCCTGGCCCCCAGCCAGGTGGTGATCGTGCCCATCATCCGCGAGGAGAAGGACCAGGCCCCGGTGATGGAATACTGCGACCGGCTTGCCGCCCGCCTTTCCGAAAAGACCGCCCTGGGCGAGGGCCTGCGCGTGAAGGTGGACCGCCGCGACCGCAAGTCCCAGGACAAGCGCTGGGACTGGATCAAGAAGGGCGCCCCCTTGCTGGTGGAGGCCGGCCCGCGCGACATGGAGAAGGGGGAGGTGGCCTGGGCCGGCCGCCTGGACCTGAAGGCCAAGCGCTTCTCCAAGGTGGACGCCTTCGTCGAGGAGGCCGCCGCCGAGCTGGAAAGGATCCAGGCCGAGCTGTTCCGCCAGGCCCGGGCCCTGCGCGACTCCTCCATCCGCGCGGACATCCGGGACCTGGCCGGGCTGAAGGAGCATTTCGGCCGCAAGGCGGAGTTCCTGGGCAACGGCGCCCCGGGATTCGCGCGGGCCTGGTGGTGCGGGGACGAGTCCAGCCTGGCGCCCCTGGACGAGCTGGGGGTCACCATCCGCTGCGTGCCCTTCGACCAGCCCGGCGGCGGGGGCGCCTGCGTGCTCACCGGCAGGCCGGCCGACCGGCAGGTGGTTTTCGGAAGGTCCTATTGAGGCAGCCTTGACCGTCCCGGGGTCCGGGAATCCGGAGGGGAGCGCGCGGACATGAAGGTAGGAATCTTCACGGACACCTATTCGCCTCAGACCAACGGCGTGGTCACCTCGGTCAAGATCTACGCCGAGCAACTGCGGCTCCTGGGGCACGAGGTCCACATCTTCGCGCCGGCCCTGGCCGGGTCCGGGCCCGACCCCGAAAGGGTCTACCGCTTCTACGGCATCTCCTATTTCGGCCAGCCCGAATACAAGTGGGTGCTGCCCTGGGCCAAGGGGGGCTTCCGCCAGCGCGACATCCCCGCCCTGGGCCTGGACATCATCCACATCCAGGCCCCCTTCGGCCTGGGGCTGATGGGGGCCCACCTGGCCCGCAAGTACTCCATCCCCGCGGTCTTCACCTACCACACCTTCTTCGAACCCTACCTGCACTACCTGCCGGGCCCGCGCTGGTTCTATTTCCGCCTGCACAAGAACCTGACCCGGCTGTGGTCCAACCGCTTCCCCATCGTGTTGTGCCCCACCCTGCCCATCAAGGACGCCCTGCTGCGCTACGGCATCACCAGCCGCATCGAGCTGCTGCCCACGGGCATCGACCTGCACAACATGAAGCCCAGCGGCTGGCAGGCCCGGTCCGAGCTGGGCATCCCCGAGGGCGTTCCCCTGTTCGCCACGGCCGGGCGCCTGGGCAGGGAGAAGAGCTTCGACCTGCTGCTGAAGGCCATGCGGGAGGCGCGTTCACGGGTGCCCGACGCCCACCTGGTGGTGGCCGGGGACGGGCCGGAACGCGACAGCCTGGTCCAGCTGGCCGCGGACCTGGGGCTGAAGGAGCGCGTGCACTTCACCGGGTACCTGGCGCGGGAGAGGGTCATCGACCTTTTCGCCGCCTCGCAGCTTTTCGTCTTCGCCTCGCAGTCCGAGACCCAGGGCATGGTGCTGCTGGAGGCCATGGCCCAGGGGACCCCGGCCGTGGCCGTGGACGCCCTGGGGCCGGGTGAACTGATGCGGGGCGACCGGGGCGGGCTGCTGGCCGAGCCCGAGGCCCAGGACCTGGCCGACAAGATCGCGCGCCTGGCCACGGACGGGGCCCTGCGCGCCGAAAAGAGCCGCGAGGCCCTGGCCAAGGCCGAGGAATACTCGGCCGAGCGCCTGGCCAAGAAGCTGGTGCGGTTCTACCAGCTGGCCATCGCCTCGTCCAACCGGGCCTAGGGCCCTTCCCTTCGACAAAGCTCAGGGGTGCGGGATGTTTGTTCGCAACTTGAATGAGGCCGAGCCCTTCCGGACCAAGGACGGGTCGGTGGTGCGCTCCATCCTGGACAAGGCAACCGCGCCGGTGGCCAACCAGAGCCTGGCCGAGGCCAGGCTCGAACCCGGCCTTTCCACCACGCCGCACCTGCACCCCAGGAGCGAGGAATTCTACCTGATCACGCGGGGCCGCGGAGACATGGAGGTGGGCGGAGAAAGGCGGCCGGTGAAGGAGGGGGACGCCGTGCTGATCCCGCCGGGCACGCCCCACCGCATCACCAACACCGGCGAGGTCGCCCTGACGATCCTGTGCTGCTGCGCCCCGGCCTACGACCACGGGGACACGGTTTTGTTGGAGAGAGTCCCTGTTCCAGAGTCCTGAGTCCGGTTGCGGAGGACTTCCCGGCTCCCGCCCGGTTTCCCCCACCCGAAGGTCTTGAATGAGCGTCATTGAAGTCCACAAGCTGCGCAAGACCTACCGCCGCCACCAGAAGGAGGAGGGCCTGCTGGGTTCCCTGAAGAGCCTGTTCAAACGGCGCTTCGAGGAGACCCGGGCCGTGGACGAGGTCAGCTTCCGGCTGGAGGAGGGCGAGCTGGTGGGTTTCCTGGGCCCCAACGGGGCCGGCAAGACCACCACGCTGAAGATGCTTTCCGGCATCCTGCACCCCAGCGGGGGCGAGGCCAGGGTGCTGGGCTACACCCCCTGGCAGCGCGCCAACGCCTTCCGCCGGCAGTTCGCCCTGGTGATGGGGAACAAGAGCCAGCTGTGGTTCGACATCCCGGCCATGGATTCCCTGCGCCTCAACAAGGAGATCTACGGCGTCTCCGAGGCCGAC
The DNA here is from genome assembly GCA_021790555.1 of bacterium. Classification (GTDB taxonomy): domain Bacteria; phylum Oederibacteriota; class JAJYGY01; order JAJYGY01; family JAJYGY01; genus JAJYGY01. Next base: position 4,575 of record JAJYGY010000246.1, on the reverse strand, counting down.
TTCCGGGACGTGGTGGGCGAGCTTTCGGGCCTGCTCAACGTGGAGAAGCTGCTGGAGGTGCCGGTGCGCAACCTCTCGCTGGGCGAGCGCATGAAGATGGAGCTGATGGCCTCGCTGCTGCACCGGCCCCGCGTGCTGCTGCTGGACGAGCCCACCATCGGCCTGGACGTGGTCAGCCAGAAGGCCATCCGCGAATTCCTGGCCCGCTACAACCGCGAGCGCCGCACCACGGTGCTGCTCACCAGCCACTACATGGCCGACATCCAGGCGCTGTGCCGCCGGGTGCTTCTCATCAACCGTGGCCGTCTGGAGTTCGACGGCTCGCTGGAGGCCCTGGCTTCACGCTTCCGCCGCTTCAAGCGGGTGCGGGCCAGCTTCGAGTCGCCGGTTCCGGCCAGCGACCTCGAGGCCCTGGGCAGGGTGGTGGAGATGGAGGGCAACCGGGCCCTGCTGGAGGTGCCCGAATCCGCCGCCACCGACGCGGCCCGGCAGCTGCTGACCCGCTTCCCCGTCTCCGACCTGGGCATCGAGGAGACGCCCATCGAGGACCTCATCCGCGACGCCTTCGAGACGAAGGCCGGCCCGGCCGGGACCTGAGGAGGGCGCGTGGAGAAATACCTGCAGGTCTTCAAGACCAAGCTGAAGGACGCGCTGGAATACCGCTTCGACCTCCTTTTCGGCGCCTTCACCCAGCTGGTGTCCCTGGCCGCCGTGCTCATCCTGTGGACGGCCGTGTACCGCCAGGCCCCGGTGCTGGGCGGCTTCACCTACCCCGAGATGGTGGCCTACTTCCTGGTGGCGCGGGCGGTGCAGGGGCTTTTGTGGGTGGGCCTGCCGACGGAGATGGAAAAGGAGATCAAGGACGGCCTGCTTTCGCGCTACCTGCTGATGCCCATCTCCTACCTGGGCTACTGGCTGTGGGGCGAGATGGCCGAGAAGCTGGTGGGCGTGGGCGTCACCCTGCTGTTCTTCGGCCTGCTGGCCTTCCTTTTGCGGCACCGCTTCGCCTTCCAGACCGACCCCCTGCTGCTGCTGCTCTTCGCCCTTTCCGTGGCGCTGGCCTTCTTCATCAACTTTTTCCTCACCTTCACGGTGGGGCTGTCGGCCTTCTGGATCTCGGAGATCTGGTCGGTTTCCTTCACCAAGGACATGCTGCACGAATTCCTCTCCGGCGGGGTCTTCCCCCTGGCCCTGCTGCCGCCCCTGCTGGCCAAGGGCGCCATGGCGCTGCCCTTCGCCTACTGCGTGTACTTTCCGGTGGAAATCTACCTGGGCCGCCTGGGGCCGTCGCAGTTGCTGCGCGGCTTCGGCATGCAGGTCCTGTGGGTGCCCCTCCGCGCCTGCCTTGCCGGCCTGGCCTGGAGGGTGGGCCTGAGGAAATACGAGGCGGTGGGCGCGTGAAGACGCTGGTCCGATACCTGAAAATCTACTGGTATTTCGTGCGCAACGTGGCCGTCGAGACCATGTCCTACCGGCTCAACTTCTTCCTGATGTTCGTCATCAACTCGGGCTGGTTCGCCATCTACCTGGCAACCTACGCCGTGATCTTCTCGCGGGTGAAGAGCCTGGCCGGCTGGAGGCCCTACGAGGTGGTCTTTTTGGCCGCCACCTGGCAGCTCATCTTCTCGGTCTTCACCTCGGTCTTCGTCACCAACCTCACCAACATCTCCTGGTCCATCCGCACCGGGGACATGGATTTCGTGCTGATCAGGCCCTTGAGCCCCCTGTTCCACCATTCCTTCAACCGCATCGAGCCGGGCTCGGTGATGTCCATCCTGACCAGCTTCCCGGTGCTCCTCTGGGCGGCCCGGCACCTGCCGGGCTTTTCGCCCGGCCCGGCGGCGCTGCTGGCCTACCCCCTGCTGGTGGCCTCGGGCATCGCCATGCTGTTTTCCATGATGCTCCTGCTGGTGTCGGCGGCCTTCTGGAGCACCCGGGCCTCGTCGGTGCAGGGCCTTTTCTGGTCCCTGCAGGAATTCGGGGGCTACCCCGCCGAGATCTACCGGGGCGGGCTGCGCTGGTTCCTCACCTTTCTGGTTCCGGTGGCCGTCATCGCCAACGTGCCGGCCCGCGCCCTTTTGAAGGGGTTGAACCCGGCCATGGCCGGCGTTTCGCTGGCCGCCAGCGCGCTGCTTTTCCTGGCCGCGCGCTCCGTCTTTTACCTGGGGCTTTCCCGCTACCGCAGCGCCTCGAGCTGAGGCGCGGGCGCCCGATGAGTTAAGGAGGAGCATATGCCACCCGCCTTCGACAAGGAAAGGACCGCCCTGCTGGTCATGGACTACCAGCGGGCCATCGTGGAGAATTATTCCGGCGATTCACGGCACCTGCTTGGGAAGGCGGGCCGGGCGCTGGAGGCGGCCCGCGGGGCGGGGCTTCCCGTGCTGTACGTGGTGGTGGGTTTCCGGCCCGGCTACCCCGAGGTGAGCCCGAGGAACAAGTCCTTCGGGGCCTTGAGCCAGAGCGGCCGCTTCGCCGCCGGATCGCCCGGCACGGAGATCCATCCGGACGTGGCGCCCCGGGAAGGCGAGGCCGTGGTGGTCAAGCACCGGGTCAGCGCCTTTTCCGGCTCGGACCTGGAGATGATCCTGCGCGCCCGGGGCCTCGACACCCTGGTGCTGGCCGGCATCTCCACCAGCGGGGTGGTGCTTTCCACCCTGCGCCAGGCCGCCGACCTGGATTTCCGCCTGGTGGTGCTGAAGGACGCCTGCGCCGACCCGAACGATTCCGTGCACGCCTGCTTGATGGACCTGGTCTTCCCGCGCCAGGCCGAGGTGATGGACGCGGAGGAATTCGCGCGGACGCTGGAGTGACGAGAGTTATGTACATAAATATTGCCACATTTTAAATGGGGTGCTATCCTGTTCCCGGTGTCCTTTTGGGAGGCTTGTCATGCGCGTCGCCGGGGTGAGGGAGTTCAGGGATCACGCGCCAGAATTCGTGGGGGGGAAGGAGATCGTGCTGGTGACCCGGCATGGCAGGCTTGCCGGCATGCTGGTGCCCCTGGAAAAGCCGGAATCCCTGTCGGTGGACCTGCGCGACGAACTCCTGGAAAGGATCGGAGGGGCGATTTCGAGCCACCTCGAGAGTTCGGGGATTTCGGAGGAAAAGGCGCTCCATGATTTCCGGGCCTGGAGAAAATCCCGTCGAAAGGGTCGCGGCGGACGCTAACGTCCTCCTTTCGGCAGTGATCGGAAAGGCCGCCCTGAGAGTCTTCACCGCTCCCGGCCTGGAGATCCTCAGCACCCGTCCCACCCTCGCCGAGGTGGCCGAATACCTTCCCCACATGGCCTCCTCCTACGGAATCCAGGCCCAGCTTTTGGAGGGCCAGTTCCGCCTCCTGCGCCTGAAGGAAATCCCCGTGGAAGGCTACCGGCGTTTCTTGCCCGAGGCGGGCCGGCGCCTCGCCCGCAGGGACCCCGACGATGTCGAGCTTTTGGCCCTGGCCCTGGCGCTCCGGATCCCCGTGTGGTCCAATGACAGCGACTTCAGGGGCGCCGGCGTCCGCCTTTTCACCACCGCCCAGCTCCTGAAAGTCCTGGGAGTCTGAGCCTGTTCCGCCCCCCCGGTTGGCGGCTTCCCCGGAGGGGCTGAGGCGGGTACGTGAAAAAGGCCGCGTCAGCGGACTTTTTCAGCAACCTGCTAGGGGAGGGATCCTTGCTGTATCCAGATGGCCACGTCCATAGCAGCCTGTCCTTCGACGGCGTGCACAGCGTGCTGGAGATGGCCCAGGCCGCGGCCGACCGGGGCTTCAAGGAGGTCGCCATCACCGACCACCTGGAGTTCTACCCGGAAAGCAAGGCCTTCGACGCCTACGATTACGCCCGCGCCCGCGAAACCGTGGAGGACGCCCGGGTGCTGCTGGGAGGCAGGATCCGGGTGCTCTTCGGCGTGGAGCTGGGCTTCGACCACCGCCGGGAATCCGAGATCCGCGCCTTCCTGAAGGAGCACCCCTTCGACCTGGTGCTGGGGGCCGTGCACGGGGTGGAGGGCAGGGACGTGGGCGCCCCGCTTTTCGAGGGCCGTGAGCCGGGCGAAGCCTACCGCCTGTATTTCCGCGAGGCCCTGGCCGCGGTGCAGAGCGGCCTTTTCGACGCCTTCGCCCACCTGGACCTGCCCAAACGCTACGGCATTTCGTACTTCGGCAGGGCCTGGGACCCGGAACCCTTCCGCGATGAAATGACGGCGATCTTCAAGGCCATGATCGAGACCGAGGTCTGCCTGGAAGTCAACACCTCCGGCCTGCGCCAGGACCCTCGCGAGCCTTTCCCCGGCCTGGAGGCCCTGGAATGGTACCGTTCGCTGGGCGGCCGCCTGGTCTCGCTGGGCTCGGACGCCCACCGCCTCTGGGACCTGGGCTTCGGCTTCCGGGAAATCGGGAGCTGGCTGAGGAAGACCGGACTGGAGCCCGCGGAAAGCCTGGCGAGCGTGCTCCCCCGCCTGAAATAGCCGGCCTTGATTGTTCCGCGTTTCAAAAGCGTTGCTGGGCCAATCCCGGGCATGCTATAATCCCGCAGGTTTTCTTTATTTTCGGCGCCTTTTGCGTTTCCCAGGGGGGCTTTTGAGCGGCCTTTTCAT
>JAJYGY010000290.1 GCA_021790555.1 bacterium | reverse complement strand
TTTTTTTTGTCATCCCCAGGGGTGACAGGGCGGGGAAGTTTGTTGTAAAGTACCCCTGAAAAGGGAGCCAGAGGGGTCAAAAGAGGCAAAATGGCGCTGTGAGGAGGCCCCGCTCGGAGAGCGGGGGGAAGGCACTGGGCCGGAGGGCCCGAACAGTGCCTTCGCGCGCCGGGCCCAGAGGGGTCAAAATAGCAAAATGGCGCTGTGAGGAGGCCCCGCTCGGAGAGCGGGGCAAAGGCGCCGGGCCCAGAGGGCCCAGACCGGCGCCTTTGGAGGGGAGCGATGATTGATTCTACGGTGAGCCGGGGGAGCATCGAGCAGCGCCAGTTTGAACGCCTGGTGGCGGCCATGCCCATCCGTTTTTACGTGATGGACGAGGAATCGGCCCGCAAGATGGAAAACGAGGCGGCCTACAAGGAAACCCGCCTGGAAACCCTCAAGCAGAACCCCCAGCCCCACACCGTGCTTTCCGGGGTGACCGAAAACATCTCCATGGGGGGGCTGTGCCTGGTCAGCGAACAGCCCCTCAAGCCCGGAACCTTCGTGGTGGTGGACATGTACCCCCCCTCCCTGCCCAAGCCCCTGCGGGCCCTTTCCCAGGTGGTGCGCAGCGAAAACGGGGGCGCCTCGGTGGACCGCACCGCCCCCTCCTTCCGCAGCGGCCTGAAGATCATCGCCATCAACAGGAACGACATGAAGGAAATCGAGAATTACCTCCTGCAGCTGCGCTTCCGCCGCCGCTAGGCCCCCCCGCGCTTCCGCCCACGGTCCTTTTCTGCCCTTGCCTTGGGACCGCGCCTTCCTTAAAATCCTTCCAGCCTCAACGCGTAAAGACCCCATCCAAGCCGCCGGATTTCAAGGAGGAAGCATGCTCGACCCGCTGGTGCTCACCAACCAGGAAGGAATCGACCCCGAAAAATTCATCCTCGCCACCTACCTGATCACCTGCCCCACCCGCAACATGATGGAGGTGGTGCAGGCCATCTGCTTCGAGCAGTCCACCGGCACCTGGACCCCGGTGCCCGAGGAGACCGAGCAGGTGCGGGCCCAGTCCGTGGCCAAGCTCGTCAACGTGTGGGAGGTGCCCCACTTTGAGGACAAGGTGCCCGAGGGCGTGGGCGACCGCACCTTCGTGGCCACGGTGGCCTTCCCGGCCGAGAACATCCACGGCCAGTTCCCCCAGATGCTCACCGCCGTGTACGGCAACATTTCCATGTCCGGCCGGCTGAAGGTGCTGGACGTGCGCCTGCCCAGGAGCTTCGTCTCGCAGTACCCCGGGCCGCAGTTCGGTGCCGAGGGCCTGCGGCGCGAGCTGGGCATCCGCGACGGCCGGCCCCCGCTGTGCGCCATGTTCAAGCCCTGCACCGGCGCCAGCCCCAAGGCCCTGGGCCGCATGATGCTGGAACTGGGCCTGGGCGGCGTGGACGTGGTGAAGGACGACGAGCTGCTGGCCGACCCGGCCTTCTGCACCGTGGAGGCCCGGCTGGAGGAGTGCCTGAAGATCGTGCGCGAGGTGGAGAAGGAGCGGGGCCGCAAGCTGCTCTACGCCCTCAACGTCACGGATTCGCCCGAGAAGCAGTCGAAGAAGATCGAAAAGGCCATCGGCATGGGGGCCAACTGCCTGATGTTCAACGTGCCCACCATCGGCTGGGCCAGCTTCGCCGAGGCGGTGCAGCAGATCAAGGGCCGCGTGCCCGTGCTGGCCCACCCCGACTTCGCCGGGGCCTATTTCGGCTCACCCCAGTACGGGGTCAACTCCTCGCTGATCCTGGGCAAGTTCATGCGCCTGTGCGGGGCCGACATGCTGGTGTGCCCCTCGCCCTACGGCAAGGTGCCCATGGTCCTGGAACGCGTGCTTTCCATCGCCCAGAACCTGCGCGCCCCGCTCTACGACCTGAAGGGCTCGGTTCCGGCCCCCTCGGCCGGCATGCACCCGGGCCAGGTGGGCCAGCTGCTGGACGACTTCGGCGCCGACACCATGGTGGCGGCCGGCGGCGGCTACCACGGCCACCCCAAGGGGGCCCAGGCCGGGGCGCGCGCCTTCCTGCAGGCGGTGCAGGCGTGGATGAACGGCGTTGCGGTGGAACAGGCCGCCAAGGAGCACGAGGAGCTGAGGCTGGCCCTGGAGAAGTGGGGCGTCTTCAGCTGGGGCAAGCCCACCCAGTACGCCCTGACCTCCTAGGTTTCGCCGGTTTGGCGTGGGATCCTTCGACGGAAGGGCCGTGGGGCCCTTCCGTCTTTTCTTGAGCGGCGCCGGGGCCGCGTTCACGGGGACGAGCGGGCGGATGGCACGGAACAAAGGGATGTGGGGGCTGTTTTTGGCGGCGCTACTGGCCGCCTCGGGATGCCGGGCGTTTCCCTCGGTGGTGGCGGGCGGCATGGGGGGCAGGCTTTCCTGGGTGCGCGGCCAGCCGGCCCTGGTGGCCGGCGGCATCGGCGGCGTCTTCGTGCTGCCGGACTGGATGCTGGGAGGGGCCGGCTACAGCCTGGCCAAGCCCCTCTCGCTGGAGGGGGCCGGGGACCAGTCCGACCTGGCCATCTCCTACGGCGGCACCTACCTGGCCTGGTCCCCGGCCCAGGGGCGGGTGTTCTTCCCCAGCCTGGGGCTGCTGGCCGGGGCGGGCGAATTCAGCCTGCGGGCCGCCTCGGGCAGCCGCCTGCAGGAGAGCTCCACCGGCTTCTTCGTGCTGGAGCCCGAGGCCGGGGTCAACCTGTGGCTGCCTCCCTTCGAGTATTTCCTGCTTTCGCTCAGTTACCGGCTGGCCCTGGGAGGGCAGGCCGGGGGCCTGGCCGCGGCGGCCCTGGACGGGCCCCAGCTGGGCTTGAGCGTCCTTTTCGGGCCCTTTGGATTCAGCAAGAAGCCCTGACACCTGGTTTCATCCCGGCAGGACCCGGCCCGCGGAAACGCGGGCTTTTTTTTGCCCCGGCGGGAGGACGGCTACATGCCCAGGGCCTTTTCCAAAAAGAGGACGAGGGGGTTCATGCGGCGGTAGGCCTTCACCACCAGGTCAAGGAAGCCGGGGGAGAAGACCTGCCGGTCCGTGAAATCCGCCCACAGGATGAAATGGCGCCGCTTGAGGTCCTCCAGGAAGGGGTGTTCCGGGTCGAAGCCCTTGGGGGGGCGCTTGAGGGAATCCTCGCCCCACAGGCCCAGTCCGGTTGCCTTGACCTTGCGCCAGGCCAGGGGCCGGTGGACGATGAAGTTGCGGATCCGCTTCAGGGGCTCGGATTCGGGCTGCCAGATTCCGGCCGCGGCGAAGGATTCGCCGGGCTCCAGGTGCAGGTAGAAGGCCGGGGTGTGGTGGTCGCGTCCAACGCGGCGGTGCAGGAAATGTGCGGCGGCGTGGGTCTTGTAGGGAGTCTTGTCCCGCGCGAAGCGGGTGTCCCGGTAGATCCGGAACAGGGATCCGCCCTGCGGCCTGGGGTCTGCCAGGTAGGCTGGATTGACCTTTTTCAGTGGGGCGGCAAGGTCGGCGATGAATTCCAGCATGGGGCGCTTCAAAAAGGCTTCGTAGCGCGGCTTGTTTTCCTGGAACCAGGGACGCTCGTTGTGGAACTTCAGCTCCACCAGGAACTGGAAGAGGTCGGGGCGAAAATGGGCGCTTTTGGGCATGACACTCCCTGAAAGTGGGTCACGGGGCCACTTTTACAGGCATCCGGGCTGGAATGCAAGCCGGCATTTGGGGGAAAACCTTGGGGCGGATCCTGCGTTATTTCCTGTGGGGAAGGAGATGATGGAAGGGGGCGTGGCTCACATGCGGCGGGGAAATTTCTTCTTGACCTTCAAGTATGCTTCAAGGTTTACAATCCCGGACGTCGTCAAGGGCATGATTCAGCCACGCCTCCGGGATATATGGATTTCACACAAGAGGGTTTCAGCATCGGAAAATTGGCCGCCGAAACCGGTTTCAGCCCGGCGGCCATCCGCTTCTACGAGAAGCAGGGTTTGATCGAGGCGGCACCCAGGAACCTTTCCGGCTTCCGGCGTTATTCCGGCGAGGTCATCCAGCGCCTTCGCTTCATCCGCAGGGCCAAAAGGCTCGGCTTCACGCTGCGGGAGATCCGCGAGCTGCTGGGTGGAAAGGAGCCGCGGATGAGTTGGCGCCAGGCCCGCAGCGCCATCCTGGCCAAGCTGAAGGAGATTGAAAAGAGGATGCTGCAACTGGAAAAGGCCAGGATGGCGCTGTTGAAGCTGCTGAAAGACCCCGCCTGAACCGAGCCGCCCGCCAGGGCGGCTTTTTTATTGGCTTTACATCCCCGCGCCTTCCCGATAGTTTGGTCGCCGGATTCCATTTCCGGGGAACGGCGGCATGGCGGTTCGACATCTTTGCGTCTTTTGCGGTTCCAGCCCGGGTTCCAGCCCGGTCTTCGCCCGCGCCGCCGGCGAACTGGGCGGCCTGGCCGCGGCCCGGGGCCTGGAGCTGGTCTACGGCGGCGGCAAGGCCGGCCTGATGGGAACCCTGGCCGACGCGGCCCTGAAGGCCGGCGGCCGGGTCACCGGTGTGATCCCCAGGGCCCTGGTGGACCGCGAGCTGGCGCATCCCGCGCTCACCCGGCTCCACGTGGTGGGGGGCATGCACCAGCGCAAGGCCCTGCTGGCCTCGCTGGCCGACGCCTTCGCCGTGCTGCCGGGCGGACTGGGCACCTTCGACGAGCTGTTCGAGGCCGCGGCCTGGTCGCAACTGGGCCTGCACGCGAAACCCATCGGCCTGCTCAACGTGGACGGCTATTTCGACCCCCTGCTGGCCATGCTGGACAGGGGGGTGGAGGCGGGGTTCGTCCAGCCCCGCGGCCGCGCGGCCCTGCTGGTGCGCGACTCGCCGCAAGCCCTGCTGGACTGCCTGGCGGACGGGCGGACGGGGACGGAAGCCTGAGGGCCGGCATGGAGGTTCGCGCGTGAAAGCCTTGGTCCTTCCGGCCGGAGAGCCGGATTCGCTGAAAAGGGCGGCCGAAGTCCTGCGGCAGGGCGGCCTGGTGGCCTTCCCCACCGAGACGGTCTACGGCCTGGGCGCCGACGCCTTCAACCCCAGGGCCGTGGCCAGGATCTTCGAGGCCAAACAACGGCCGGCCTTCGACCCGCTCATCGTGCACCTGGCCTCGGCCCCGGACCTGCCGCGCGTGGCCGCCGGGTCGGACGCGCGCCTGGCGGCGCTCACCCCCCTGCTGTGGCCCGGCCCCCTGACCCTGGTGCTGCCCCGCGCGGACGGGGTGCCCGACCTGGTCTGCGCCGGCCTTCCCAGCGTGGCGGCGCGCGTGCCGGACCATCCGGCCGCGCTCGAGCTCATCCGCCTGGCGGGACCCCTGGCCGCGCCCAGCGCCAACCCTTTCGGCTACGCCAGCCCCACCACCGCCGCCCACGTCGCCGACCAGCTGGGCGACAGGGTGGACCTGATACTGGACGGGGGGCCCTGCCGGGTGGGGCTGGAATCCACCATCCTCTCCCTGCTCACCGAGCCGGCCCGGCTGCTGCGCCCCGGGGGCGTGACGCTGGAGACCTTGCGGGGCATGCTGGGCCGGGTGGATCTGGACGAAGGCCCCTTGGCCCGGCCCCAGGCCCCCGGCCAGATGGAGGGGCATTACGCCACCCGCACCCCGCTTCAACTGGCCGGGGAGGGCGCGGGGAAGCCGTCCCGGGGACGTTGCGGGCTGCTGGCCTTCTCGGGCCAGGGCGGGGCGACGGGCTTCGAGGCCGTGGAGCGGCTGTGCCCCAGCGGAGACCTTTTCGAGGCCGCGGCCAACCTTTTCGCGGCCCTGCGGCGCCTGGACGCCCTGGGCCTGGACCTCATCCTGGCCGAATCCTGCCCGGAGAAGGGCATCGGCCTGGCCATCATGAACCGGCTGAAGAGGTGCGCCAAGGGGAGCCGGGGGGCCTGAAGTCTGGAGTCGAGGATATGGGAATGGGGAACCGCATGCGGGCGCCTTACGGAAGGGAAACCAGGAGGTGGGCCGCCGTCCTGAAGATGCTCTGCCCGCGCTGCCGGCAGGCCAGGGTCTTCAAGGAGCTGTTCAAGATGCACCGGGAATGCCCGCGCTGCGGCCTGAAGTTCGAGCGCGAGCCGGGCTATTTCCTGGGCGCCATGTACATCAGCTACGGCCTGGGGGCGGGCCTGGTGCTGGCGGGCATGGCCCTGCTGCGCCTGTTCACGGACCTGAGCTTCCACTGGGTCTTCGGCATCATGGTGGCCCTGCTGTGGCTGGCCACGCCCTGGATTTTCCGCTATTCGCGGGTGCTGTTCATGTACACCGAAAGGGGCTTTTTCGGCGGGGGGGACTGAACCCGCCGGGACGGCCCGGAGCGTGGGGCGTGGACCCCGAAGGGGGAGGGTGGCGATGAACCTGATGGAAGACCTGAAATACCGCGGCCTGGTCTACCAGGCGACCGACGAGCCGGGCCTGGACAGGGCCCTGGCGGCGGGCCCCCTGTCCCTGTACGCCGGGTTCGACCCCACGGCCGACAGCCTGGGGCTGTGGCACCTGCTTTCCATCCTGCTGCTTCGGCGCTTCCAGCTGGCCGGACACCGGCCCATCGCCGTGGTGGGCGGCGGCACCGGGCTGATCGGCGACCCCAGCGGCAAGTCGGCCGAGCGTTCCCTGAACCCGCGCGACGTGGTGGAGGAATGGACCCGGCGCATCCGGTCGCAACTGGAGCGCTTCCTCGACTTTTCGGGGGAGAGCGCGGCCAGGGTGGTGAACAACCACGACTGGCTGGGCCCCTGGAAGGTGGTGGATTTCCTGCGCGACACGGGCAAGCACTTTCCCCTGGCCCAGATGCTGCACAAGGAGTCCGTCACGGCCCGCATGGAGGCCGGCATCTCCTTCACCGAATTCTCCTACATGATCCTGCAGGCCTACGACTTCCAGCAGCTCTTCGAACGCCACGGCTGCCGCCTGCAGGTGGGGGGCAGCGACCAGTGGGGCAACATCACGGCCGGATGCGAGCTCATCCGCAGGACCCAGGCCCTCGCGGGCGGGGAGGGGGCCGAGGTTTTCGGGCTGACCACGCCCATGGTGACCCGGTCCGACGGAAAGAAGTTCGGCAAGACCGAGGCCGGGGCCGTCTGGCTGGACCCGGCCAAGACCAGCCCCTACCAGTTCTACCAGTTCTGCGTCAACACCCCGGACGAGGACGCGGGCAGGTTCCTCAGGTACTTCACCTTCCTCTCCCGGCGGGAGATCGAGGCCCTGGAGGAACAGGTGAGGAGGGAGCCGGGCAAGCGCGAGGCCCAGGCGCGCCTGGCCAGGGAACTGACCGTGCTGGCCCACGGCGAGCGGGCCTACCAGTCGGCCCTGCGCATCTCCCAGGCCCTGTTCTACGGCGAGGTGTCCGAGCTTTCGGAATCCGAGATGGAGGAGGGCTTCCGCGACGTTCCTTCCTTCAGCCTGCAGGCAGGCCAGTCGCCGGCCCTGGCCGACCTGCTGGTGATGGCCGGGGCCTGCCCTTCCAAGCGCCAGGCGCGCGAGGACGTGCAGGGCGGGGCCGTGTCGGTCAACGGCCGCAAGGCCCAGGACCCGGCCGCGGCGCTTTCCGCCTCGGACCGCCTGCACGGAAAGTACACGGTGCTGCGGCGCGGCAAGAAGCACTACACCCTGGTGAAGTGGGCCTGAACCCGGGGCGGGGCCCGGACGTATATAATATTGAGGAAACGACCCCCATTGTTCCGGAGGACGCCATGCCCATGGATTTCGACCGCTACAAGAAGATCAACGACGACAAGGTCAACTTCGGCGAGATGCCCGACGCCACGGTGGCCTGGAAATACCGCAACATGGGATGCGGCGACGGTTACGTCATCTACCTGAAGGTGGAGGACGGGGTCATCCGGGACGCCAGCTACACCACCACGGGCTGCGGTTTCGGCCTTGTTTCGCTGGCCGTCATCACCCAGATGGTCAAGGGCAAGACCCTGGAGGAGGCGTCCCGCTTCCGCCCCGAGGACATCGACCGCGAATTCACCTTCCCTTAAAAGCGCAAAAACTACCCCCAGGTGGCCTGGGAGGCGATGCAGCAGGCCATCCAGGCGGCCCAGGGCAAGCCCCTGGCCGCGGGGGCCTGAATTTTTCCGTTCCCCGCCCATTTTGATGGAATAGAACCCCCACCCCGGGCGTTGTACTCCGCGTAGAGGATGGCGGCATGACCCCAGAACCGGTCGGATTCGAGGACCTTCTGGAAAAGCACCTGGATTCGCTCTACCGCTTTTCCTTAAGCCTGGCCCGCCACCCGCAGGAAGCCGAGGACCTGCTGCAGGACACGGTGTTGAAGGCCATGGCCGCCTACCACCGCTACCAGCCGGGAACCAACTTCCGCGTGTGGATGTTCACCATCCTGAAGAACCTTTTCATTTC
>JAJYGY010000185.1 GCA_021790555.1 bacterium | reverse complement strand
CACGACGGCATGCGCGAAAAGGTGCTGCTGTGGGCCGCGGGCGTGCTCGTCAGCACCTTCATGATGCTGGCGGCGGAGATCGGCCCCAAGGTCTTTTCCAAGCGCCATTCCGAAAGGGTGGCCCTGCTGGTGCTGCCGGGGCTGGAGGTGGCCGAACGCCTCCTGGGGCCGCTGATCCGCCTGCTGTTGAAACTGCTGTCCTGGGCCATCCGTCCCTGGGGAGAATTCCGGGGCAGGGAGGTTTCGCTGGTGACCGAGGCCGAGCTGAAGCACCTGCTGGAGGAGGGGGAAAAGGAGGGGGTCTTCGAAAAGGAGGAGCGCAAGATGATCCATTCGGTCATCGAGTTCGGGGACACCCTGGCCCGCGACGTCATGGTGCCGCGCACCAACATGACCTGCCTGAGCGTGGACACGCCGGTGGAGGAATACCTGGCCAAGTGGGTGGAGGCGGGCTACAGCCGGCTGCCGGTGTACAAGGACCACCTGGACAACATCGTGGGGGTGGTCTTCGCCAAGGATTTCCTGCCGGTCTTCCGGGAAAGGAAGGACGTGTCCCTGGCCGAGGTCATGCGCCCGCCCTCCTTCGTGCCGGAAACCAAGAAGGTGCTGGAGCTCCTGCAGGAGTTCAAGAGCGGCCGGTTCCACCTGGCCGTCGTGGTGGACGAATTCGGGGGCGTGGCCGGCCTGGTCACGCTGGAGGACGTGCTGGAGGAGATCGTCGGCGAGATCTACGACGAGGACGACACCCAGGAAAGGCTGGTGGAGTTCGCCGAGGACGGCAGCGCCCTGGTGGACGCCCGGATGGGCGTGCGGGACCTCAACCGGGAGCTGAAGCTGGAGATTCCCCAGGAAGGCGACGCCGTGACCCTGGCGGGATTCCTCAACCAGCTGGCCCAGAGGGTGCCCCGGCGCGGCGAGACCCTGCGCTACGAGGGCTCCTTCTTCAGGATCGTGGAGGGGAATTCGCGCAAGGTGACCAAGGTGAGGATCGGGAAGGCCGCGGACAAGGCCGGCGAGGCCGCCCCCGGGGACCGCCCCCGGGAAGGCCGGCCCGCGTGAGCGCGCCGGCGCACCGCTGCGGGCTGGTGGCCCTGGTGGGGGCCCCCAACGTGGGCAAGTCCACCCTGCTCAACGCCCTGCTGAAGGAGCGGGTCTCGGTGGCCGGGCCCAAGCCCCAGACCACCCGCCTGGTGGTCAGGGGCATCCTCACCCGGCCCGCCTGGCAGGCGGTCTTCCTGGACACGCCGGGCCTGCTGAAGCCCGCCAACCTGCTGGAATCCGGGATGCGCCAGAGCTCCCTGGAGGCGCTGCGGGACGCCGACCTGGTGCTTTACCTGGCCAGTTCCGACGTGGCGGAATCGGCCGGGCTGTGGAGGCAGCTGCCCCTTTCCGGCTCCAGGACCTTCGCCGTGCTGAACAAGGCGGACGCCGGAGACCCGGTCTGGGGCCTGGCCTTCCGGGAGGGCCTGCGGGAGGGGCTGAAGCCACGCGCCTTCCTGTCGGTCTCGGCCCGCAACGGGACCGGCCTGGCCGAGCTTGAGTCGGAACTGGAAGCCGGCCTTCCCGAGGGGCCGGCGCTGTACCCGGAAGACGAGCTGACGGACCTGAGCCTGCGCCAGTGCGCCGCCGAGATCGTGCGGGAAAAGGCCCTGCTTTACGTCCGCCAGGAGGTGCCCCACAGCGTGGCCGTGGAGGTGGAGGATTACCGCGAGGACGGAAAGGGCCTGCATTCCGTCAAGGCGGTGCTTTACGTGGAGAGGGAATCGCAGAAGGGGATCCTGATCGGGCCGGGCGGAAGCGGGCTGAAGAAGATCGGGACCGCGGCCCGCAAGGACCTGGAACGCCTGGCCGGCGGCAAGGTCTTCCTGTCGCTGTGGGTCAAGGTGGCCAAGGGATGGAAGAAGGACGCCAATTTTCTGCGCAGAATCGGATACCCCGTGGGGAGGGCCGTGAAATGAACAAGAGAAGAACCCGCATCCTGAAGGCCTTGAACGACGGGGAGGCCGCGCCTCCCCCCGCCGCGCCGGCGTCCGGGCGCGGACCGGAAGGCGGGGGGAAGCCGCCGGAAGGGGAAGGCCAGGGGGCCCTCCGCGTCGCCCCCCAGGGCGTCTGGCGTTACGCGGCCTACCTGTTCTCCTTCAAACCCTCGGTGGGGCTGACGCTGGGGATCCTGTTCGCCACCAGTTCGGACCCCAGGAGCCGCAGGTTCGGATACGCCTGCCTGGCCTGCGCCCTGGTGGGCGCCCTGGCAACGCTGGCCGTGGGGCTGGCCCACCGCTCGGACCTTTTCGAGGGCGGCGCCAACTGGATGATCGAAAGGTACCATTGAGCATGGCCTCCCCGGCTCGGTCCAGCCAGGCCTTCCTCATCCGCAAGACCCGCTATTCCGAAAGCGACCGGGTGCTGTCCTTTTTTTCCAGGGAATTCGGCAGGGTGTCGGCCTTCGCCAAGGGGGCGGCGGATTCGCGGCGCCGTTTCGGGACCGGCCTGGAGCCCCTGGTGCTGCTGGAGGCGGAATTCCAGATCCCCCCGCACGGGGGCCTTGCCTTCCTGAAGTCCGCCCGTCCCCTGAGGGCCTTTCCGGGCCTGCTTCAGGACGTGGACCGGCTCAACGCCGCCTACCGTTTCCTGGAGCTGGTGGAGGCCATGGAACCCGAGCAGCATCCCGCCCCGACGCTTTTCGAGGCGCTGCTGGGGGGCTTCCTTTCCCTGGAGGGCGGCATGCCCCCCGCCCAGGCCAGGCTGCTCTACGAGGGCCGGCTGCTGCATTGGGCGGGCCTGGCCCCCCGTTTCGACGCCTGCCTTTCCTGCCAGCGCAAGGCACCCTTCGACCCGGCGTTCTTCGAGGAGGCCCTGGGGGGCCTGGTGTGCGGCCGCTGCCAGCCCCCGGGCCGGCGCGCCCCGGTCTCGCCGGGCTGCCAGGACCTGCTGCGGGGACTTTTTTCTGGCTCCGGCCTCCTCCAGGGCCCCGCCCTGGAGGAGGCCGACGCCGTCCTGGAAGGCTTCCTGCAGCACCAACTGGGCCGTGAACTGAAGACGGCCCTGTTCCAAAAGAAGATGGTTTCGGCCTCGCCGAACCCCCTGGAAGGGCGGGCCCGTGATTGAGATAGAAGACGTCTGCAAGCGCTTCGGCAACCTGGCCGCGGTGGACCACCTCAACCTGAAGGTGCCGCCGGGCCTGGTCTTCGGGTTCCTGGGGCCCAACGGGGCCGGGAAAACCACCACCCTGCGCATGCTGGCCGGCCTGCTGAAGCCCGACGAGGGACGCGTCCGCCTGGGCGGGGTGGACATGGCCGAGCGGCCGGAGGAGGCCAAGGCCCTGCTGGGCTACGTTCCGGACAAGCCCTCCCTCTACCCCCAGCTCACCGGCCGGGAGACCCTGCGCCTGGTGGCGGGGCTGTACGGCCTGGACAAGGACTCGGCGGAGAAGCGGATCGGGGAGCTGCTTTCGGGCTTCGAGCTGGCCGGCTGGGGGGATGAGCGGGTGGGGAACTACTCGCACGGAATGCGCCAGAAGCTGGCCGTGTCGGCCGCCCTGCTGCACCAGCCCTCGGTCTACATCTTCGACGAGCCCATGGTGGGCCTGGACCCCAAGGGCAGCCGCCTCATCAAGAACCTGTTCCGCCGACTGGCCGACGCCGGGCAGACGGTGTTCCTTTCCATCCACACCCTGGAGGTCGCCGAGTCCCTTTGCGACCGCCTGGCCATCCTCTTCAACGGGAGGCTGCTGATGGAAGGCAGCCCCCAGGAGATCCGCCGCCGGGCCGGGGAGGAGAACGGCCGGACCCTGGAGCAGGCCTTCCTGGCCCTCACCGGGGAGGAGCCGGACCGGATCAGCGCGGAGGGGTTCCTGTGAGCGGCCGGAAGCCGGGGGGGCCGGGTTCCTGGGACCTTTACCGGGCCGCGGCCTGGCTGCCGCGCTGGCGTTCGCTCAGGGAGGGGGGCTGGAGGGGCTTCTTCCGCGCCGCCGTGATGGCGGGCGTGCTGCTCTTCTTCGTCTCCCTGATGGAGGCGATCCTGCGGGCCGTCTTCACCTACGTCTGCTCGCAGGAGAAGGTCGGGCTCCTGCTTCTGGACAAGCTGGTGGGCCTGCTGTTCCTGGCCCTGCTCGTGCTGCTGGTCTTCTCCAACCTGGTGGCCTCCCTTTCCGGGCTCTTCCTTTCCGACGACGGCGAATTCCTGCTTTCCAGCCCCCTTCCGCCGCGCCGCTATTTCCGGATGAAATTCTGGCAGTCGGCCCTGGGCGCCAGCTGGAGCCTGCTGTTCCTTTGGGTGCCGGTGCTGGTGGCCCTTTCCCGCACCCCCCTGGACTCCGCGGGCTTCCTGGCCTGGGGCCTGGTGGTGCCCCTGCCCTTCTGCCTTTTCGCCTCCTGCCTGGCCTGCCTGCTGACCCTGGCCGCGGTGCGCTGGTTTCCGGCCCGGCGCCTGCGCCAGTCCCTGGTGGTCCTGGGCGTCCTTTTCCTCGGCGGGGTGCTCTTCCTGGTGAGGATGATGCAAAGCGAGCAGGTCACGGCGCCGGAGAGGGCGGTGGAGGTCTCCCGCTACCTGGCCTCGCTTTCCGTTCCCCAGCCCTGGTGGCTGCCCTCGACCTGGGCCTCCCGGAGCCTGACCGCCTTTTCCGCCCCCGGCGGGGGCGCCTTCCGGGCCTGGGCCCTGCTGTGGGCCATGGCCCTGGGGGCCTGGGCCCTGCTTTCCTGGGCCGGCGACGCGTGGTTCTGGCCGGCCTGGCTGGCCAGCCGGGACCGCGCCGAGGCGCGGGAGCGGGGCGCCGGGCCGGACCTCCTGGGCCGGCTGTGGTCGCGGGCGCGGGGGCCCGCCGCCTCGCTGATATTGAAGGACGCCGCCCTGGTGGCGCGGCAGGGGGTGCAGCGGATGCAGACCGTCTTCCTGGCCCTGCTGGTGGCGGTCTACCTCTACAACATCGCCAAGCTGCCGATGCAGGGGCTGGAATCCATGGTGTCGTTCATCTTCCTGCTCAGCTGCGTGCTTTCCGGGTTCATCGTGACGGCCGTGGCCCTGCGTTTCGTCTTTCCCTCGGTGAGCCTGGAAGGCGAGGGTTTCTGGCTGCTGCGCGTCGCCCCGCTGAAGGCCGGCGCCTACCTGCGGGCCAAGTACCTCTGGGCCGCGCCCGTCCTGCTTTTCCTGTCCCTGCTTCTGGGGCTTTTGTGCGCCTGGTTCCTCAAGCCCGATCCGGCCAGCGCCTGGGCGGGGCTGGCCACCCTGGGCCTGACCCCCCTGGTCCTGGCCGCCTTGTCCGTGGGGCTGGGCGCGTCCTGGGCCCGGTTCGACCTGACCAGCCCGGACGAACTGGCCACCAGCCTGGGCGGCCTGCTGCTGATGGCGCTGTGCAGCCTGTACCTGCTGGCGCACATGGCCCTGCTGGCCCTGCCGCTGAGGGAGTGGCACCGCCTGGGCCTTTCGCCCCGGTTCCGGCCGGACTGGTGGATGCTGGGGGCTCCCCTGGCCGCCCTGGTGGTGCTGAACGCGGCGGCGCTGGTGTGGCCCCTGCGCTCGGGGGCCGCGGCACTTCGCAGGGGATGAACGGAAAGGGGGAAGGGATGCCCGAGGAGACGCTGGAAGAGCGGGAGATGTCGGTGGAGGAGTATCTGGGCCTGTTCCAGGAAGGGTCGGCGGACTTCGAGATGGTGTCGAAGCGGGCGGCCGGCCTGGAGCGCATCCTGGTCAGGCGCCTGCGCGACGGCCAGGGCCGGCTGTTGGAGGACACCACCTTCTTCGAGAAGGGCGGCGTCCAGTACACCATCCGCAACGTGCTGTGAGTTGAGCCTCAGAAGCCCTCGTCCCCGCCGTCGCCGCCCCCTTCCGCGGGCGCGGCCGCGCCGCCGGCCGGGGCCTTGGGGGCCGGGGCGGCGCCCGCGCCGGAAAGGTCCTTGCTGAGGAAGTCCTGGGAACCGGGCTGGTGGACCTGGCAGTAGCGGGTCGGTTCGGTCCCGGCGGCGAAGGGAACCTCCTCCACGCGCTTGCAGTAGGGCGTGGCCAGCTGGCCGGACTGGTCGCAGACCTTGACGAACTTGATCCCCGCGGGCACCGGGAAATCCTTGGGCGGCTGGCCCTCCAGGGCGTGCTTCATGAAATCCTCCCAGATGGGGGCCGCGATGATGCCCCCGGTGAGGAACTTGCCGATGGACCGGCGGTCGTCGTAGCCCACCCAGACCCCGGTGCAGAGGTCCGGCGTGTAGCCCATGAACCAGGCGTCGGAGAAGTCGTTGGTGGTCCCCGTCTTTCCCGCCGCGGGCAGGGTGAAGCCCAGCCTGCGGATCTGTTCCCCCGTCCCCTCGTTGATGACGTTCTGGAGCATGTTGGTGACGATGTAGGCCGTCTTGGCCGAAAGCACCTCCTGCGACTGGGGCACGTGCTGCTCCAGGGTCCTTCCGTAGCTGTCCTTCACCGAGATGATGGACATCGGCTCCACGTGGATTCCCTGGTTGGCCAGGGTGCAGTAGGCGTCGGTCATCTCCAGCAGGTTGACGTCGCTGGTGCCCAGGGCCAGGGTGAGGTCGCGGTTGAGCGGGCTCTGGATGCCCATCTTCTTGGCGTAGTTGACGGCCGTGTTGATGCCGATCTTGTCCAGCAGCTTGACGGTCACCACGTTGCGCGAGTGGGTCAGGGCGGTGCGGATGGTGGTGGGGCCGAAGAACTTGTCCTCGTAGTTGGAGGGCTTCCATTGGTGCCCCGAGGCGTCGGTGTAGACGATGGGCGCGTCCTCGATGATGTCGGATTCGGTGAAGCCGTTGTCGATGGCCGCGGAATAGATGAAGGGCTTGAAGGAGGAGCCGGGCTGCCTTTCGGCCTGGACGGCCCGGTTGAACTGGCTGACGCTGAAGTCCCTGCCGCCCACCATGGCCTTGATGTATCCCGTGTGAGGGTCCATCACCAGCAGGGCCCCCTGCAGGGTGGGCTTCTGCCCCAGGGTGAAGAAGTACTTCAGGTATTCCTCGGCCTTCTTGTCGGCCGTGTCCAGCCCGTTTTCGATGGCGTCCTGGGCCATCTGCTGCAGGTTGAGGTCCAGGGTGGTGTAGACCAGGAGCCCGCCCTTGTAGATGGCGTTGCTGCCGTAGACGGTCTCCAACTGCTGCCGGACGTACTCGGTGAAGTAGGGGGCGTTCTGAACCTCGGTGCGCTTCACCACGATGGGCATGGCCTTGGTCTCGTCGGCCACCTGCCTGGTGATGTAGCCGGCATCCACCATCTTGTCCAGCACCACGTCCCTGCGCCGGGTGGCCTTGACGATGTCGTGGATGGGGTTGTAGTCGTTGGGGGACTTGGGAATGCCGGCAAGGGTGGCGCATTCCGAGAGGTTCAGCTCGTCGGCGTGCTCGCCGAAATAGGTGCGCGCCGCGGATTCGATGCCGTAGGCCCCGTTGCCGAAGTAGATCTGGTTGAGGTACATCTCCAGGATCTCCTTCTTGGTGTAGCTCCTTTCGATCTGGATGGCCAGGATGGCCTCCTTGATCTTGCGGGAAAAGGTGCGCTCGCGGGTCAGGAACAGGTTGCGGGCCAGCTGCTGGGTGATGGTGGAGGCGCCCTCGATGATGCGGTGGTGCAGCAGGTCCACGATGGCGGCGCGGATGATGCCCTGGATGTCCAGGCCCCAGTGCTGGTAAAAGTGGGTGTCCTCGGTGGCGATGATGGCCTGCTGCATGGCCAGGGGGATCTTTGACAGGGGGATGAGGGTCCTCTGCTCGACGTAGAGCTGGGTGATCAGGTTGCCGTTGGCGTCGTAGATCTTGGTGGACAGGCTGGGCTTGTATTCCTTCAGGTCCGACACCAGGGGGATCTCGTTCATGTAGGCGATCAGCAGGCCGGCCGCGGCGCCTCCCAGGACGAAGGTGCAGATGGTGAAGGTGACCAGAAAGACTTTCCAGGGCTGCCAGGGTGCCGGAGCGTTCGTCGGGGGCATGTTTCCTTCTTCCTCAAAGTCGCGCGCCACGCGCGGATGGAATCAAACTCAAAAATTATAACAGATGCGGTCCCCGGAAAATATTGAATTCGCCTGAATCCGCCGCTTGGCGCGGCGGAAAAGCGCTTCGGCCCGGGGAAGGGAAGGAACCATCGCGCCGGGAAGCGCCGCGCGCCGACGCATGGAAGACGGTGGCGGGGCGGGCGGGTTTTTCAGGAAGTTAAAAAATGTCTCTATATTTTTTTAAAAAATACTTGTCAAAATAATTAATTTTTGGATTAATAGAGTTTATTACGAACAAAATGCGGCAAGGATGGCAACTTTACAAGGGAGTCATGTCATGGCCGAAAGGCTGATTGGAATCGGAGCCGCCGCGAAGCTTTGCGGCCTGTCCGAAAGGACGCTGAGATACTGGGAATCCCTGGGATTGATCACC
>JAJYGY010000166.1 GCA_021790555.1 bacterium | reverse complement strand
GATGAAGCAGCACATCTCCACGCTGGAAGTGATCAACGAGGGGCTTCGGCAGTCCTTCGAGGAGCTGACGGCGTTGTACCGCCTTTCGGAGACCATCGCCTCGGCGCACACGCTTTCGCGCGTGCTTTCCCTGCTGATGGACCTGAGCAAGGACGTGCTGGACTACGAGGCCGGCGCCCTGTTCCTCTACGACGAGAAGAGCCAGGGGCTTTTCCTGCAGATGAAGCGCAACCTCACCCCCGAGATGGAAAGCCGCCTGCAGAACCAGATGAAGGAAGGCCTGCTGGTGTGGGCCCTGAAGCAGGGCAGGCCCGTGGTGGTGCCGGATTCCGGCATCGGAAGCTGGACCCAGTCACTGCCCCAGGACGGGCAGCAGAAGTCGTTCATCCTGGTCCCCCTGCTGGCGCACAACAAGGCCGTTGGCCTGATCAACCTGGTTTCCTTCGCCGGCGAGGGAAGCTTCACCCAGAGGGACCTTTCGCTGCTGGCCATCCTGGCCAACCAGTCCGCCATCTCCATCGAGAACGCCAAGCTCTACGAGAACATCCGGCGCGACTACGACGACGTCATCCAGGCCCTGGCCCAGGCGGTGGACGCGCGGGACCACTACACCCAGATGCACGCCACCCGCGTCTCCGCCTATTCGGTCCACATCGCCGAGGCCCTGAAGCTTCCGGCCGCCCAGGTGGAGGCGGTCAAGTTCGGCGGGCTGCTGCACGACGTGGGCAAGATCGGCATCTCCGACATGATCCTCAACAAGCCCTCCCGCCTGAGCGAGGAGGAGTTCGCCATCATGAAGACCCACTCCTCCCTGGGGGCGGCCATCGTGCGCCGCATCGGCAGCCTGGCCCACCTGGTGCCGATGGTCCTGTACCACCACGAGCGCTTCGACGGCAGGGGCTATCCCGAGGGCCTGGCGGGGCGCGACATCCCGCTGGGGGCCCGCATCATCAACGTGGCCGATTCCTTTGAAACCATGACCTCGGACCGCATCTACCACAAGGGGGTGTCCTTCGAGGAGGGGGCAAAGGAGGTGCGCCGCTGCGCCGGCGGGCAGTTCGACCCGGACGTGGTGGAGGCCTTCTTCCTGGCCTATCCTTCGCTGGTGGCCCTGAAGAACGGGGCCAAGGGCCGGGAGGACGGGTCATGAGGCGCTGGCTGCATGTCCGGGGCCTGCTGAAGGCCGGTTGCGTGGGCCTCTGCCTGGTCACCGCCTGGATGCTGATCCTGCGTTCCCAGCCGGCCTCGCTGGGACTCCTGGTGCTGGTGCCCCTGGTGGCCAGCCTCGCCTGGGCCGACCCCTCGACCCTGCTGCTCTTCTTCCTGGTATGCCTGCTCCTGGGTGCCGTCGCGCCCGTGGCCGTGGGAAGCCAGCCCGGGGCCATGTTCGCCCTGGTGTTCCTCATGGGGCTGGTGTCGGCCATCTTCTGGATCTGTTACCAGGCGCTTTCGCACGAAAGCATGATCCGCCACACCGAAAGGCAGATCCTGGAGGACCTCGAGGACGAGGTGGTGGCCCTGCGGCAGGAGATCGACAACTGCGACACGGCCCTGCTGACCAGCCAGAACCGCCAGAAGCAGTACACGCTGCTCAACGAGACCTCCCGCCTGCTGGGTTCCTCCCTGGACCTGGAGCAGCTCTCCCAGATCATCCTGGACCAGATGATCTTCCTGCTGGGGCACAAGGCGGCCTGCTTCACGCTCTTCGTCTTCGACAAGTCGGGCACGGAGATCCTGCGCCGCCAGAAGGACGCCGGGGCCGGGTTCCAGTTTCCGCAGGAGCTGGCCTGCGAGGCCGACGAGATCAACCGCTGGGCCCTCAGCCGGGGGACACCCCTGATCATCCGGTCGCTGGCCCGGGACTTCCGCTTCAAGGGCCTGGACATGCAGAAGGTGCAGGGGCGCTGCTTCCTGGTTTCACCCCTGGTGATGGAGGGCCGCAACACCGGCCTGGTGCGCATCGAGGCCAAGGACGAGGAGCTTTTCGACACCGAGGACCAGCGGCTGCTGGAGAGCTTTTCCGGCCTGGCCAGGCTGGCCCTGGAGAGCGCCAAGCTCTACAAGGAGACCCAGGAACTCGCCGTCACCGACGGCCTCACCAAGCTTCTGCTGAGGCGCACCCTGCTGGAGAGGCTGGAGGAGGAGCTGAAGCGCTCGGAGAAGGCGGGCCAGCCCCTGGCGCTCCTGTTCCTGGACATCGACCATTTCAAGAAGGTCAACGACCAGTACGGGCATCCCGCGGGGGACTACGTGCTGCGCGAGGTGGCCGGCCTGGTGAAGGGGAGCGTGCGCGACGTCGACCTTTGCGGGCGCTACGGCGGGGAGGAGTTCGCCATCCTGCTGCCGGCCACCCAGGTGGCGGGCGCGCGCGTGGTGGCCGAGCGCATCCGTGAGGTGGTGGCCTCGCATTCCTTCCGCACGGGCGAACAGAAATTCGAACTGACCGTGAGCCTGGGGATCGCCGTCTTTCCCGAGGACGCCCGGGGAATCGAGACCCTGCTTCAGCGGGCGGACCTGGCCCTGTACCATTCCAAGCAGAACGGCCGAAACCGGGTGACTCCCTATTCCGAACTGCCTCCTTCCGGGAAGGGTGCATGAAACCATCGCTGACGGCCGAAAAATCGCTGGCGGTCTTCGCCCTGGCCTGGGGGCTGGCCATGATGGCGCTGGCCTGGGGCGCGGGCATCCGGTCCGGCATGAACGTCTTCCCCCTGGGGCTGGCCCTGACGATCCTGCTGCTGGGAAACGCCTACGGGCCCCTGGCGGCCTGGGGCAGCGCCCTGGTGTCCGGGCTTTTCTGCCTTGCCCTGTACCTGCGCCACGGAATGGACCTGGATTCCGCCTGGATTTCCCTGGCCGCGTTCCTGGCGTGCGCCACCTACCCGGTGCCCTGGTCCATCCGCAAGGGCCGGGCCGAGGCGGCATTCCAGTCCACCCTGCAGCCGCTCAAGGACGCCCGGGACCTCGTCCAGGCGCAGCTGGAAAAGTCGCGCATGGAGGTGGAGGAGGCCAAGCGGCGCAGCAAGGAGAGCGACGCGCTCTACCACGTGTCCCGCGAGATCAGCAAGGTGCTGACCCTTTCCGAAACGCTCGAGTTCTCCAAGGAGGTGCTGGCCGAGGCCCTCAAGAGGAAGCCCCAGGGGGGCAAGAAGCAGGAGGACTCGGCCATGTTCCTGCTGCTGCTGGTGGACGAGGAGGCCAGGAAGGTCAGCGTGGGCTGCTCGGGCGGGGTCACCGACGACATGCTGCGCGCCTTCACCGACCGGGTTTCGGAAAAGGGCGTCCTCAACTGGATCCTGCACCAGCGCCAGGCCTTCCACGTGCCCGACCTGGCGCGCGACCCCCGTTTCCCAGGCGAGACCGTGCCCGGGTTCCTCAAGAGCGCCATCTCCGTGCCCCTGCTCATCAAGGGGCAGCTGATCGGCCTGATCCTGGTCTTCGACACGGCCGAGGGGGCTTTCGACCGCAACAGCTTCGAGAACTTCATGGTCCTGGGGAGCCAGATCGCCATCGGGCTGGAAAAGGCCATGCTCTACGACATGATCCAGCGGCTTTCGGTCACCGACGGCCTGACCGGCCTGTACGTGCACCGCTACCTGCAGGAGAGGCTGGAGGAGGAGGTGCGGCGGGCGGTGCGCTATTCCGCCCCGCTGGGCTTCCTGATGATGGACATCGACTTCTTCAAGAAGTACAACGACACCTTCGGCCACCTCGCCGGGGACGAGGTGCTCAAGCGGGTGGCCAGGATCCTGGCGGCGCACGCCGAGGGTTCGGACATCGTGGCCCGCTACGGCGGGGAGGAATTCGCCCTCATCCTCCCCAACCAGGCCAAGGAACTGGCCCTGAAGAAGGCGGAAGCCATCCGGCGGGCCGTGGAAAGCGAGCCTTTCACCTTCGAAGGCCAGGCGGCCCGCGTCACCATCAGCTGCGGGGTGGCGGCCTTTCCCCAGGACGCCATGACCAAGAAGGGCCTCATCGACCGGGCCGACCAGGCCCTCTACCAGGCCAAGGCCAAGGGGCGCAACGTGGTCGTGACGGCCTGAGGCGGGAAAAATCCGTTGACAAGAAGTTAAAGATTGGATACATTTTCAAAAATTATCGCGCTCTCCTGAAGGCGTTTTCCATTTTTGCCCCTTTCTCTCCCATTCCAACCAGGCTTCCGACCCTTCATGAAAACCTTCTCGCGCTGGATTTTGTCCGTTTAAGCGGCCCGCCCTCGTGTCCGTGGCGTCTTTTCAGGGGAATGGTGTGAACATCGCCGAACTCAAGGTAGAAACCATCTCCGGGCTGACCAAGGTAGCCCAGGAGATGAAAATTCCGGGAATTTCCGGCCTGCGAAAACAGGAGCTGATCTTCAAGATCCTGGAGGCCCAGGCCCAGAGGGACGGCTTCCTCTACGCCTCGGGGGTGCTGGAGATCCTGCAGGACGGGTTCGGCTTCCTGAGGTCTTCGGACTACAACTACATGCCCGGGCCCGACGACATCTACGTTTCTCCCTCGCAGATCCGGCGTTTCGACCTGAGGACGGGAGACACCATTTCCGGGCAGGTCCGTCCCCCCAAGGAAGGCGAGCGCTATTTCGCGCTGCTGAAGGTGGACGCCGTCAACGAGGAAAGCCCCGAATCCATCAAGGACAAGATCCTCTTCGACAACCTGACCCCCCTGTACCCCCACGAGCGCCTGCGGCTCGAAACCAAGGTCGACGAGCTGAGCACCCGGGTGCTGGACCTGATGAGCCCGGTGGGGAAGGGCCAGCGCGGCCTGATCGTGGCCCCGCCCCGCACGGGAAAGACGGTCCTGCTGCAGAAGATCGCCAACGCCATCACCATGAACCACCCCGAGGTCGTGCTGATGGTCCTGTTGATCGACGAGCGGCCCGAGGAAGTGACCGACATGCAGCGCAACGTCAAGGGCGAGGTGATCTCCTCCACCTTCGACGAACCGCCCGACCGGCATTGCCAGGTGGCCGAAATGGTCATCGAGAAGGCCAAGCGCCTGGTGGAGCACAAGAAGGACGTGGTGATCCTGCTGGACTCCATCACCCGACTGGGCAGGGCCTACAACACGGTGCAGCCGGCCTCGGGCAAGATCCTTTCGGGCGGCCTCGACGCCAACGCCCTGCAGAGGCCCAAGCGCTTCTTCGGCGCGGCCCGCTCCATCGAGGAGGGCGGCTCGCTGACCATCATCGCCACGGCCCTGGTCGAGACGGGAAGCCGCATGGACGAGGTCATCTTCGAGGAGTTCAAGGGCACCGGCAACCTGGAGATCGTGCTGGACCGCAAGATCGCGGAAAAGCGCGTGTTCCCGGCCATGGACATCTCGCGGTCCGGCACCCGCAAGGAGGAGCTGCTGATGTCGCCCGAGGAGCTGCAGAGGGTCTGGATCCTGCGCAAGGTGATCAGCCCGATGAACGTGGTGGATTCCATGGAATTTCTTATGGACAAACTTTCCAAGACGAAAAATAATAAGGCCTTTCTCGACGCCATGTCGTCGACCAAGGAGCTCTGACCTCCCCTTCCCGCGCCGGAGGCGCGGCCGGTTTTTCGCAGAAAGGAAACGGCATGAAAAGTGGCATCCATCCAAAATACGAAACCACCACGGTGACCTGCTCCTGCGGGTCCGTCTTCGAGACCCGCTCCACGGTCCAGAACATCCGGGTGGACATCTGCTCGGCCTGCCATCCCTTCTTCACCGGGACCCAGAAGCTCATCGACACGGCCGGCAGGGTGGAGAAATTCCGCCGCAAGTACCGCGCCGCCGAAAAAGAGCCGGCCGCGGCCAAGTAGGGAAGCCCCGCCAAAGCCCTGCGTCCGCGATGCCTCAGGCCGCGGCGCAGGGCTTTTTCTATGCCCATTCGCCTTTTTGCCAAAATAATTGCCAAAATACCAGAAATTCCCTTAAAATGAACGCTGCATGGGTTTTTTGGGGAATTACAGATGAATCTTCTGCAGTTTGAAAACCTGGAAAACAAATACGAGCTTCTGACCCGGGAATTGATGGATCCTTCCACCCAGGCCAAGTCCCAGCTTTTCCAGGAAAAGGCCAAGCAGCACGCCGAAATCCAGGAAGTGGTGGACTGCTTCCGGGGCTACAAGACCCTGCTGAAGCGGCAGGAGCAGGCCGACCACCTTTTCCGCACGGAAAGCGACCCCGAAATGCGGGACCTTGCCCGCCAGGAACTGGAAGAGACGACCGCCCAAAGGGCCGACCTGGAGCGGAGGCTGAGGCTGCTGCTGCTTCCCAAGGATCCCAACGACGACAAGGACGTCATCCTGGAGATCCGGGCCGGAACCGGCGGGGACGAGGCCAGCCTTTTCGCCGGGGAGCTGCTGCGCATGTACACGCGCTTCGCCGAGTCGCGCGGCTGGAAGGTGGAGATGGCCTCCTCGGCGCCCTCGGAAGTGGGGGGCCTGAAGGAGGCCGTGGCCATGATCCACGGCCGGGGCGCCTACAGCCTGCTGAAGCACGAGCGGGGGGTCCACCGGGTGCAGCGCGTGCCCCGTACCGAGGCCAACGGGCGCATCCACACCAGCACGGTGACGGTGGTGGTCATGCCCGAGGCCGAGGAGAGGGAGGTCAAGATCGACGAAAAGGACCTGAAGCTGGACGTCTTCTGTTCCTCCGGCGCGGGGGGCCAGAGCGTCAACACCACCTATTCGGCGGTGAGGCTGACGCACCTGCCCAGCGGCCTGGTGGTCAACATGCAGGACGAGCGCTCGCAGCTGAAGAACCGCGAAAAGGCCCTGAAGGTGCTCTACGCCCGGCTGGCGGCCCAGGAGGAGGAGCGCAGGATCGCGGCGCTTTCCCAGGACCGCAGGAGCCAGGTGGGCAGCGGCGACCGAAGCGAGAAGATCCGCACCTACAACTTCCCCCAAAACCGGGTGACGGACCACCGCATCGGACTTTCCATCCACAACCTCACCGCGGTGATGGACGGGAAGATCGACGAGTTCCTGGGCAAGCTCCTGGAGCAGGAACAGGCCGAGAAGCTGGCCGCCCTGGCGCCGGTTTGAGCGGGGAGCAGGACTGGACCGTCCTGCGCCTCCTGCGCTGGACCACCGAATTCTTCGAATCCAGGCGGGTGCTTCCGGCCCGCCGCCAGGCCGAGGACCTGCTGGGACACGCGCTGGAGCTGGACCGCCTCCACCTTTACCTTCAGTTCGAATACGCGCCCAGCGCCAGCGAACTGGCTCTCTTCCGCGGCCTGGTCCAGCGCCGGGGCCGCGGGGAGCCCCTGCAGTACCTGCTGGGCTGGCAGCCCTTCCTGGGGCTGAGGATCGGGACCGACCGGCGGGCCCTCATCCCCAGGCCCGAAACCGAGGCCCTGGCGGAAAAGGCCGTGGCCTGGCTGAAATCCCTGGGCGCTCCGGCCGCCGCCGCGGACGTGGGCACCGGCAGCGGATGCCTGGCCCTGGCCCTGGCGGCCCTGGCCGGGGCCAGGGTTTTCGCCACGGACATCTCGGCCGAGGCCCTGCAGCTGGCCCGGGAGAACGCGTCGGCCCTGGGCCTCGACCCGGCTCCGGTTTTCCTGGAAGGGCCGCTTTTCGAGCCCCTGCGCCGCGAGGGGCTGGGGGGGCTGGACCTGCTGGTGAGCAACCCCCCCTACGTGGCCCTGGGCGAAAAGGCGGGGCTGCCGGCCGAGGTCAGGGACTGGGAGCCGGCCTCGGCGCTTTTCGCCGGGCCCGAGGGACTGGACGTGCTGGTGCCCCTGCTTGAGGGCGCGGCGGAATTCCTGAGGCCGGGGGGCAGGCTGGCCCTGGAATGCGGGCTGGGGCAGGCCGAAAAGCTTGAGAAGCTGGCCGGCGGCCGGGCCGGCTTCCGGTCGGCGTGGACGGAGAAGGACCCTCAGGGAAGGGTGCGTTACCTTTGGGCCGAGAAGGCCTGAAGCGGCCGGTTGAAGGGAGGACGGAATGGAAATCCAGACCTTGTTGTCCGCCATGGTCGACAGGAAGGCGTCGGACATGCACCTGAAGGCCGGGCGGCCCCCCATCCTGAGGATCCGCGGCGACCTCCTCGCCGTCGAGGAGCTGGGGACCCTGACCAACGATCAGGTGGCCTCGCTGGCCAGGCAGGTCCTCAGCGAGAGCCAGCGCGAAAAGCTGGACCAGAAGAACGAGATCGACTCGGCCTACAACTGGGAGGGCGTGGCGCGCTTCCGGGCCAACATCTTCCGCCAGCGCGGCCTGTGGACCATGGTCATGCGCATCATCCCGGCGCGCATCCCCAGCCTGGACGAGCTGGACCTGCCCCCGGTGCTGAAGCACATCGCCACCACCGAGCGCGGGCTGGTGCTGGTCACCGGGGCCACCGGCTCGGGCAAGTCCACCACCCTGGCCGGCATGATCAACGAGATCAACGCCACCGCG